>CANRVM010000063.1 GCA_947643295.1 uncultured Mycoplasmatota bacterium | reverse complement strand
TTCTACTGATGAATCAGAAAGAATAATCAAAGAGTTCCAAGAAAAGGATAAAAGAATTAAGTATTTCTATCAAGAAAATCGAGGAGTCTCTAGTGCTAGAAATCTAGGGATTTCAAAAGCCATTGGAACATATCTTTGTTTTGTGGATTCGGATGATGTGGTATCCACTTCTTTTGTAGAAGATTTTGTATCCTTATTTCTAAAAGATGTTGATTTAGTAGCAACTTCTATTACTAGGTATTGTAAACAAGAAAAAATCAAAACAATTCCTACTATAAAAGAGTATGAAATAGAAAACAAATATGATATCATTTATGATGAATTTAGTGGATATTTATGTAATAAAATGTTCCGAGCTAGTATCATAAAAGAAAATCATCTTTTACTTGCAGAGGATATATTTATGTGTGAAGATATGCTTTTTCTCTATCAATACCTAAACTACTCAAAAAAAGTGGTAGGACTTACCAAGAAGAATTACTTTTATCGACTAACTAGGACTACTGCTTCTAATGATTATCGAAATGAGAAATGGTTTAGTATCTTTTCTGCTTTTCAAAGAATTTATTATTTACAAGATGATTATCCAGAATCTATTTTAAGAAAAGTAATCTATCTTATTCATAAAAATTATGTAGAAGGTGAATATCGACTTTCTTATCTAAAAAATAGTAAGAAAGAAGAGAAAAGAGAAGAATTAAAAGAAGTAAAACAGTTTCTAAAGGAAATTCCTACTAAAATGGAATGGAAAGATAGAATTAAAATTGTACTTTTCAAATTATTTAGAAACTCTTCTATGAAGTATTTAAAAAGAAAGGTGGAATAATTCATGGAGTTATCGATTATTATACCGGTTTATAATACTGAAAAGTATTTAAAAGAATGTTTAGATTCCGTATTATTAGAGATAAAAAATCAGCAAGATATAGAAGTTATTTTAATAGATGATGGTTCTACGGATAGTTCTAGTAAGATATATAAATCTTATCAGCAAGAAAATTTTAAATGTTTTAAAAATGAAAATCATGGTGTGTCTTATTCTAGAAATGAAGGATTAAAAAAAGCAACAGGAAAATGGGTGATGTTTTTAGATGCAGATGACATTCTATCTACAAATTGGAGTAATATTGTAAGAAAAGAGTTAAATAAGAAGGAGGATATTATCTATTTTTTTCATCATAATCAGGAAGAGGAAGTTAGAAAAGAAGAACTTATGGATAATATCGTTGGACTTGCCCATTCCTATCCTTATATGACTTTTCCAGGAGCAAGAATATTTCGACATAGTTTTTTAAAAAAGAAACAAATAGTATTTCAAGAAAAGATTATCAATGGAGAAGATTTACTATTTAATTTAGAAGCTTTATTAAAAACAAATCGTTATCATATTGTAGGACAAAATATTTACTGGTATCGTTATCATCTTTCTTCTTCAACGAAAAAGTTTCATAAAAAATTATTTGTATCAGACCAAACGTTTCAACAAGAATTGGTAAGAATTTATCAAAAGGATAGCTATCAAGAATTTTGCCTTAGAAATGCAATTTATACCTTTATGGAGCGAATTTCTTATTTAGATACAAAAAAAGAATACCAAGACAATTTATGGATTATGGAAGAAGAGCCATATCAGACATATTTAAGAAACTATCAAATAAAGAAAAAATGTAGTTTTGTTTCTATTATTGTATTTCTTACAAAGAAGAAGTATTATCAACTAGCAATTTTGCTAATTAAGATGAGAAAAAAAATCTTTTTTATAAAAAAGAAAGAAGAAAGGTTAGAAAAAGTTTAGGAGGGGAAGTTATGAAGAAAGTAGGAATTATTACTTTTCATAATTCTTATAATTGTGGTTCCATGTTGGAATCTTTTGCGATTCATAAGTATTTATTAAAAAGAGGAATTGATAATGAAATCATTCATTTTTCAAATGATGGACAAAAGAGACTATACAGCATCTATGAAAGAAATCATAATATAAAAGATATTGTTAAAAATTTCATTTTATTTCCTCATCGAAAAAGATTACAATATAATAACTTATGTTATCAAAAGTTTCAAAAAGAAAACTTTAAATTGACAAAAAATTATTCCAAAGAGAGTGAACTAGATGATTCTAATTATTCCGTTGTGGTAGCAGGAAGTGATCAAATATGGAATACCACAATTATTGATTTTGAGGATGCTTATTTTTTGCCTTGGGTTAAGAAAGCTAAAAGGGTAGCTTATGCACCTAGTTTTGGAGCTAGAAATATTTTAAAATATGCAAAAAATCCTGAAAAATATAAAAAATATCTCGAAGATTTTGATGCCTTATCGATACGAGAAAATAACGGAAAAAAATGGATAAAGGATTTAACAGGAAAAGAAGTAGAAGTATTAATCGATCCAACTTTATTATTAGAACAAAAAGATTATGATTTGATACTAGAAAAAGATTATAAAGTACCAGAAAAGTATATATTTTTCTACTGTCCTACCTTCCAAAAGGATATCTGTAAGTTTGTCATGCAAGTAGCAAAAAAACATCAGTTACCTGTTATTACTTGGAGTAGTAAAAAATATTTTATTCATTATATAAAAAAATATGGTTTTACTTTAGCAGACTATGAATCTCCTATGGTTTACTTAACACTAATAAAAAATGCATCCTTAGTGCTTACGACTTCTTTTCATGGTACAATATTTTCTAGTATCTATCAAAAAAAATTCTTTACCATTCGAAATGGAGATATGTTAGGAGAGGATGATCGAGTAGAAACACTTTTAACTTCTCTTGATTTACAGGAAAGATTAATTGATTATCGCTATCAGGAAGACTTTGATTATTTAAAAGAAGTAAATTATGAAAATTATTATCCTAATTTAAAAAGATTACAGAAAAAAGCGAAAAAATATATTGAAGAAAATATAGAAAAGTATGATTGAAAAAGAATAGGAGGTGTCTTTATGAAACAAGTAAATAAAAATTTTATTTATAATATTTTATATCAAATCTTTATTTATTTAATACCACTAGTTACAGTCCCTTATATTTCTAGAGTGTTGGGAGTTACGAATATTGGAATTTATTCTTATGCTAGTTCTATTGTGTCTTATTTTATGTTGGCTTCTCTTTTAGGAATTAATCCTTATGGAGCAAGACAAGTAGCACAAGATAAAGAAGACAAAGAAAAATTATCGAAAACCTTTTTTTCGATTTACTATTTGCAACTGATTTTGACTTTTCTTATGTTACTACTTTATTTGGTAGTTGTTCTCTTCTTTTTAAAAAAATATCAAAATATTTTACTACTAAATTCTATTAGTTTGCTTTCGGTGGCTTTCGATATTAATTGGTTTTTCTTTGGACTTGAAAAGTTTAAAATTACCGTTCGTAGAAATATCGTGATAAAAATAGTGTCTTTAGTGTTTGTTTTTTTACTCGTAAATGGTAAAAACGATTTATGGATTTATACACTTATTATGTCAGTTTCTACTCTAATCAGTCAGGTGTATTTATTTTTTAATCTAAGAAAAGAAATCTTTTATCGAAAAGTAACAGTTAAGGACATTTTTTCTCACTTTAGACAATGTTTGATTTTATTTATTCCAGTGATTGCTTATAGTATTTATCGAATCATGGATAAGACAATGTTGGGTGCTATTTCTGGTACTTATTCTTTAGGACTTTATGAGAATGCAGAAAAGGTAATGAATATTCCCATCAGCTTTATAACGGCCTTAGGTACCATAATGTTACCTCATATGTCAAAAAAAAGTAGTGAAAATAGAAAAGATAAAATCATGTATTCTTTTTCTTTATCTTTTTGTATTATCCTTCCTATGATGTTTGGTATTTTCTCTGTAGCAGACGATTTTGCCACTATCTTTTTTGGAGAAGATTTTAGACAAAGTGGTACCATTATGATGGTATTAACACCAACTGTTTTGGCATCTATTATTACTAATGTAGTAAGGACAAATTATCTAATACCAAAGAAAAAAGATAAAATCTATGTTTCTTCAACGATACTAGGAGCTATTGTTAATTTTATTTTTAATTTCATCTTGATTAGAATCTATGGAGTTTATGGTGCTTGTGTTGGAACATTACTCGCAGAGTATAGTGTAATGATTTATCAATTAATTAAGGTAGGAAATGATATTCCATTAAAAGAAGTATTTCAAAATTTACTATCTTATCTCATAAAAGGATGTATGATGTACATTCTATTAGAAGGAATATCTATGTTTATAGAAAATATAATTGCTAGATTACTGATAGAGATAGTAGTTGCTATTATTTTTTGGATATTCATAAATAGAAGCTTTCTCTTAGAAGAATTCTTAGGAGTAGGAGAGGATGTCATGAAAAAAAATTTAAAAAAATTCTTAACACTTGCCAATTTTATGATTTTAGTTAGTATGGTAATAGGTATCTATCTTACAGCAGCAATTAATCATCTTGCTATTTTTCCAATTGGATATATATTAGGGATTTTATTTATTTATGTAGTACTAGATGGAATTTTTATCTATTTTATAAAAAAAGGAAAAAAAATAAGTAAAATAGTAAGTTATCTTTTTCTTAGTATTTTAATGTTATGTTCAATAATACTTACTTATTATTTTACAAAGACGAATACCTTTTTAAATCATTCCTTTCATAACGCCAGTCTAGTGTATGAAAATACATATTATGTGATTTCTAGAAAAGATTTGGATTATCAAAATTTAAATAGTATTAGAGGAAATACATTAAATTACTATCATCAAGATGGGAATGTTTCGCAGGCGTTAAAAAAAGTGGAAAAATATGTAGATTTTACAAAACAAGAATATCAACAGATGAGTGTACTAGTAGAAGATTTATCAAAGAAGAGAATTGATTGTTTCTTAATAAGTGATACGAACTATAAGTTAATGTTTGATGTGAATTTTCATATCAAAAAGGAGGATTACCAAATTCTTTGGAAGTTCACTGTTTCTAATAAGGAAAAAAGGAAACATAAGAAAGAGAAAAATGATTTAAAGGCCCCCTTTCATGTTTATATTGGAGGAGTTGATTTTACTCAAAATAATATGGACTTAAATATGATACTAACGATAAATCCAAAAAAGCATAAAGTATTACTAACTTCTATTCCAAGAGATTATTATATTGAGGTTTCTGGTTATCAAGGAAAGAAAGATACTTTAAGTTATATGGGGTCTTTAGGAGTTGCTACTAATCAGAAATCACTTGAGAATTTATTTGGTATTCCTATTGATTACTATTTAAAATTTGAAGCTACTGGGCTAGTAAGATTAGTAGACGAAATAGGCGGTATTTCCTATTGCTCTGAGGAGTCCTTTGAGACAACACATGCTCTTGTTATTGATTATAATGACAAAAAAGGAAAAAAGTTCACAGTAAAAAAAGGATGCCAAAAATTAAATGGAATTGAGACTCTAACGGTAGCACGAGAACGGCTTGCTTTTGCATCAGGAGATCGTCAAAGACAAAAAAATTGTCAGGCAATTATAATTGATATCATTGAAAAATTAGGCACTACTAATACCATTGTTAACTATAATAATATTTTAAATGCGATTAGCGATTTATATGAGACAACATTAGAAAAAGAAAGAATTACACAGATGATAAGAGATGCTGTTACAAATAAAACAAGTTGGGATTTTAAAGTACAATCAGTTAATGGTAAAGATGGGAGAGATTATGTTCATATGACAGACTTAAAAGATTATGTAATGTACCCAAGTACTGAAACAATAGAAAAAGCAAAAAAAGAAATAAATGAAATTATTGAGTAAGAAGTATATTGCTATAAAAAATAGTAATATACTTTTTTATGAATAAAGTTGGGAATTATAAAAACACAAAAAATTGTCGAAAGGGTATTAACAAATTTCATATTTTATTATAGAATGGAAGAAGATAGGTTTGTGATAAAATGGATATGAAAAATAAGAAATTTAAAAATATAGTTTTTATTAGTTTTACTGTAATTATTACAATCATTATTACTTTTTTTTATAGTATAGATAAAGTGGATGCCTTGGCTGTTGGAACAAAATGGGACTACAGTTATACAGGAGAATATCAAACTTTTACAGCACCAGAAAGCACATGGTATAAGGTTGAACTTTGGGGTGCTAGAGGAGGACAAGGAAGAACTAACTGGACCATTAAGCAAAAAGGTGGT
>CANRVM010000062.1 GCA_947643295.1 uncultured Mycoplasmatota bacterium | reverse complement strand
TTTTCCTATTATTTAAGTAGGAACATTTAATGATAGAGTGTCGCTCTCCAATCTTAAAAGAAAGGAGGAGTCAGGATGAAAAGAAGAGTTTATATCCTTAAGTTGTATCAATATACTTGTATTGTTTTAATTCTTTTTATCTTACTAGTTTTAGCCATAAAAAAATAGACACTCTATAGCACAGAGTGTCACCCTTAATTTCATAGAGGCGACATTCCCAAATGTTCCTCTTTTTATTTTATTCAAATTTCTTTGACATATTTATCGTATCATATTTACCATTTTGTAGCAAGAATTATTTTGGTATTATAAGGGAGAGAAATATTGTTTCTATTGTTATTAATATAGTTGTACAGAAATTTGACGTTTTTCCTTTTTTTTGGTATAATATAGAACAATTTGAGGAGGAGATTTTATAATGATACCAGTTTTTAAAGATGAAGAAGCAAAAGAGAAATATATAAATAGTATGCTAGGTTTATTTACAGCAACAGAAAATATAGTTAAGGAAACAAAAGAAAAGATACAAGGTAGTGACAATAAAGATAATTTGGTAGATGCACTAGAATTTTTTGGAGGTTGTCTTTATGCATTAAGTTGTGGAAGTGAAAAAATATTAGAAGATAGTCAAGAGACTAGTTTGTATCATCCTACTTATGAAGAAAAATATCAATTGATGGAACTTTTCAAACAAGCTTATTCTAACGTGGATTATGAGGAATATTCAAAAAGTCAATTGGAATTCAGAATCCCCCAAAAAGTAAAAGCTGTAAATGAGCTCGCTAAATCAATAGAGATGAGTCGTGGAGAATTTAGACCATAAAAAAATAAAAATGATAGAAGAAAGATTTTCAAAAGTATTGAAAGTTTTTTTCTTGTCTTTTTATGAATTTAATGATGAAAAATAAGGAAAGTATGATACAATAACTATTGAGGAGAATGATACGATGGATGAGCAATTTGATTTAGCAAAAAAAAGAATTAGTATTCTAGATAATTATGGAGAAAATTTATCTGTAAAAAAATATATTACAAATCCTGCGATAGGAAGAGATGAACAGATAAAACAATTACTTCTCATTTTACTAACACCAGATAAGTCTGCTATTTTAATTGGAAAACCTGGTGTTGGTAAAACAGCAACGATAGAAGGACTTGCCTATCGTATTCAAAATAATACTGTTCCTGATGCCATAAAAGGATATCAAGTGATTAAATTAAATACTTCGGCATTACTGGGAGAAGATCCCGTAACAAAGGAATCAAAAGTACAGACCTTAATTGAAGAGTTAAAAAACTATAGTAACTTAATTTTATTTATTGATGAAATTCATACACTGATGGGAACCAAAGGAGAAGCACTAGACTTTGCTAATATGTTTAAGCCTGCTCTTGATAGAGGGGATATTAAAGTAATTGGAGCTACTACAACAGAAGAGTATGAAAGATATATCTTAAGAGATAAAGCCTTTGTAAGACGTTTCCAAAAGGTAGAAATTTTTGAACCAACTAGAGAAGAAAATATTTCAATATTAGTGGGAACTCTTCCTAAAATAGAGAAACGAACTGGAATTAAAATGAAATATTCACCATTTATTCAACAAAGGATTATGGAATTTTTAACTGATATTACTTCAGAATATAAAAGAATATACGAGATTGGTTCTAGATATCCTGATGTATCTCTTACTTTAGTACAAGAAGCTTTCTCTAATGCCTTATTTGATAATAGAAGCGAAGTAAACGTATTAGATTTTAGAAAAGCAATTGAATCCAGTAAAAATATTTATCAAGATGTGATTACCAAAGAATTACCACGATTTGATGAAATTTTCAATGATGAAATAGAAGAAGTAAATAAAGAGAAAGAATTGCCTTATGAAAGATTGGATTGATAAAAGTGATAAAGAAAATTATTTATAGTATTCAATTGGTATCCTTTTTTCTTTTTAACTATTTAATTCTTTCTATGATTCCTTTTATTTTTGAATCAAATTGGCAAGGAATTGTTTTCTTTCTTTCTTACTTCCTTTTATTAGTTTTAGAACTTTTCTTTTTATTTACAAAAAATTATTTTAATCAGTTTATTTTTATTCACCAATTATTTGTTATTTTCATTATGATGTATTTTAGTGTTTTTTATTATAAAATTTATAGTATAGGAAGAAATAATATTGATATCACTTATCTTGAGATGAATTATTTATATATGGCAATTTTATTAATAATTGCTTCTTGTATGTTAATATTTTATAAGAGATTCCAAAAAAATGTATAAATAGATAAAATCCTTCCAATATAATAGTAGGAAGGAGATAAAAATATGAAGAAATTATTAGTTATTTGTATGGGATTATTATTATTAGTTGGATGTAGTGATACTACCAATACTCCAAGTAAAAAGGTAGAGGATTTTTTAGGAAAATATCAAAAGCAAGATGATGATGTTTTAACACAACTTGATTTAACACTAGATAGTGATACGACAATGGATGAAGATCAAAAGAAAGAGTATAAATCATTATTACAAAAACAATATCAAAACTTATCTTATAAAATTACAGATGAGAAAATAGAAGATGATAAAGCAACGGTCGAAGTAGAAGTAGAGGTATTTGATTATAAGTCTTCCATGGATAAATCCAAAGCTTATTTTGAAGAACATAAAGATGAGTTGATGAAGGATAATAAGGATGATAACAAAGATAATAAAGATGAAGATACCAATACTAACAATAATAACAATGATAATAATAATGCCATAGATGATGCAAAAGCATATATTGATTATAAAATTCAAGAATTAAAAAATGTAGAAGATAAAACAACTTACGATATTACCTTTAATTTAACAAAAAAAGATGGAGAATGGGTAGTAGATGATTTATCAGATGCAGATAGACAAAAACTTCATGGACTATACTAGTAATAGTCTTTTTTCTTTGATATAATAAATAAAAAATTATAGTTTTGGTGGTGTAAAATGATAAAAAAACCAATGATTTTCAAAGATTTAGAAGAAGACAATGTCAATACGAAAGTGTTATTTGAAAATAAAGTATTTAAAAATCATAAACTAGAAAAGGAATTAGTAGAGAAGGAATTTAATTCTTGTATGTTTCAACATATTGATTTTTCAAGTTTTCCTTTAGAAAATATAGATATGATAGATTGTATATTTGAAGATTGTGATTTATCAGGGATGAAGTTAGAAAATAATACCTTAGTTAGATGTGAGTTTAAAAGATGTAAGTTAGTAGGATGCTTTTTTGATAATGTAAGGAAAAGTGATATCCTCTACAGCGAATGTAATTTAAACTATAGTGTTTTTTCAGAAAGTACTTTCAAAAATATTTGTTTTACTAGTACTAATATGGTAGATTCTAGATTGTATTTAATTACTCATAAGGGATTAGAGTTTACAGGTTGTAATCTTTCTAGCATGGAAATTATAGAAACAAAATTAAAAGATGTGGATTTATCTAGTTGTAATATTTCTAATATTAGCTTACTGGCAAAAGATATAGAAGGTGCTATTATTGATTATAGTCAAGCAATAGATGTAGTATGTTTGTTAGGGGTAAAAATAAAGTAGGTGTGTTTATGTATAAAATATTATTTGTTTGTTATGGAAATATTTGTAGA
Source organism: uncultured Mycoplasmatota bacterium (assembly GCA_947643295.1). The sequence goes on along the minus strand of CANRVM010000062.1, from coordinate 2,758 downwards.
AGTCCAATGGCACTTATGATTTTTAAAGATATGATTAAGAAAGGACATAAAGAAAATTTATTCTTGTGCGATTCTTGCGCTACTTCTTATGAAGAAATAGGAAATAATATCTATCTTCCTGTTAAGAAAAAGCTAAAAGAAAAAAAGATTCCTTTTTCAAATCATCAAGCTAAGATATTTCAAAAAGAAGATTATCATCAATTTGATTATATTGTTGTGATGGAAGAGAGTAATAAGCAGGAATTATTAAGAATTATAGATGATAAAGATAAAAAGATACACTTACTACTAGAATATACAAATCAAGTAAGGGATATTGAAGATCCTTGGTATACAAGAGATTTTGAAAAAGCTTATCAAGATATTTATGATGGATGTTTCGGCCTCTATCAACATTTAATAGGAAGCAATCATGGAAAAATGGCAAATACAAAGTAATATTGAAAAGATAGAACGAGGAAGAAGTACGAACTTTCTGAATAAAAAAGATATTTATACAATTACTAGAATACTAGATAGGAGAAATGTGAAATACCAAGTATTTGTTCCTTATGAAGAGGCAGAAAAACAAATCATTTATAAAAATCGAAAAAATGTTACGTTGTATCTGATAAAAACAAAAGAAAAATTAACTCATCCTAAAATACTGGGGACTTTGTTTTCTCTATCTTTAGAAGAAGATTGTTTTGGAGATATTATTATCAATCATGATAATTATTATATTATGGTAGTGGATAAAATAAAAAAATATATTGAGATGAACTTTTTGAAAATAGGAAAGATAAAAGTATCACTAGAAGAAAAAGACCTTTCCGAAATAAAAGACTATCAGTTATCTTATCAAGAAATAAAGTTAACACTTTCTTCTATAAGAACGGATAATGTAGTGGCAAAATTAATTCCAACAAGTAGAAAAAAAGCAAGTGAGGCGATAACCAATCAAAAAGTAATGATGAATTATGAATTATTAAAAAACAATAATGTTAACATAAAAGAAGAGGATATTTTTTCCGTTCGTGGAATAGGTAAATTTAAAGTAGTAGCAATTAAAAATGACAAAGAAAAATATATCGTAATTCTTCATAAATATATTTGAATTTTAGGGAATAGATGTTATAATTCTAGTAAAGAAAAAGAGGTGTCGTATGGAAAAGAAAAAGCATAAAACATTAAAAAGAGTGATACTAGCAATCGTTTCCATTGTAGTAGTGTTGGCGGTTGTTATTATTTATTGGGCTATTAAAGATTTACAACAAGAAGAATTATTGAAACAAGAAATTGTGAATTACTCTAATAAGAATTTACAAACAGACGAATTTCCCATTATTGTGAAAACAACGGGAGATTATGCATATGTAGAGGAAGCTGTTAAAAAATATTATAAAAATTTATCAGATAATGTAAAATCCATTAATTCTTATTTAAAAAATAATAAATTATTAACTGTTTTATCACCTAATAGTTTAAAAAATGATCGTCCATCTTATACATCTAGTCATGAAGTGATAAAAGGTACAAAAGATAAAGTAAATGAAGCATTTAAGAATATTGATGAATTGTGTGATGAAAATACTATAAAAAATCTAATTGATAAAGAAAAGTTAGATGATGGTGAATATTATTATGATTTATATTTAAAATTTATGTATACTGAAAAAGATAAAGCAGATTTAGAGAAAACGAGAGAAAGTATGAAAGAAGTATCTAAGGTATTTAATGAGTATTTAGATAAAACAGATGAAATACTAACCTTTTTACAAACAAATGATAATGTAATTGAATATAGTGGTGGTATCGTTTATTTTAATTCAAATAGTAAACTAGATGAATATAATAAATTAGTTACTGAACTTCAAGAGATTGCAAAGGGAATGAATAATGTAGGAGAAGAAAAGAAAGAAAGTAAGAATGATGCGATTTAAAGAGTGAATTACTCTTTTTATTTTGTAAATATAAGTATAAGGAGTGGTGTTACTTCATTAATCAAAGGATTTAAGAGTACATAGAATATATTAGAAATAATTAGTGCTCACCTAATAAGATGCTATCTCAATTTTTTGAGGTAGTTTTTGTATCCTATTATTTTTATGGGTAGAAGTACTGAATCATTTATTCTAGAAAGGGGATGAGTAAATTACAAAAAATATATTCTATATGTTTCAAAATACTAAAAAGAAAGAAGGGATAAAAAAATGAATGAAAAAGAATATATTATAGATGCCTTTACGAGGGAAGGCGAAAATACAAATTTAGAAGTAAACAATATAAATGTATCCTGTATTACTTCGAAAGATAATAAATTTTTATTAGATAGTGAGGGTAATTTAACGGTAAAAAGTATCAAAGCAGATACCTTTATTTCAGATACTACATTAAATATGTTATATCCAATAGGTTCTATTTATCTGTCTGTTACTGAAACCAATCCAAGTAGCTTATTTGGTGGTACTTGGGAGCAAATAAAAGATAAGTTTTTACTTTCTTGTGGAGAAACTTATCAAAATGGTACTACAGGAGGAGAAGAGAAACATACTCTGACGGTAACAGAGATGCCTTCTCATAGTCATACTTGTACATTAGCTTATGGTGCAACAGATCCAGCGAAAGGTCTTGGTTATGCCACCCAGATAGCAGCAACACGTTTTACAGGATTTATAGATTATCAAGGTGGAAATGCTCCTCATAATAATATGCCACCATATTTAACGGTTTATATGTGGAAGAGAGTAGGTTAGTGGTTAAAAATGAAAGAAGTAGA
>CANRVM010000061.1 GCA_947643295.1 uncultured Mycoplasmatota bacterium | reverse complement strand
TATATTGTCTATTATTAGAATACCACTTTTTTGACTATTGTGGCTAGTCATAAAAGTTTTTATTCAAATAATACTCTGGAACGGATACTCCTCCAGGATAAAAACCCACCTCATACTCCTCTTTTTCATAAACCAATCGTAAAGTTACCAAGCTTTTTTCAGCATGTAATTGTTTTTCTTTAATTTCGACTTCTGGAATCATAGCTACTCTTTCTAAACTATCTTTCAAAAGATCTTCTTCTTCCTTTTTTGGTATTGCTAATAAGTAAGAACTTTTCTCCCAGTAATTTAAAGGAGATTCTTTGACTTTTTTAAACATATGAAACCCTCATTTCTATTTTGTTCTCTCTTTTATCCATTTTAAGTATACCATAAAATTGTCATATCTGTTAGTGATTTGGAAATTCCTTTCTAAAAAATTATCTATCAATACGAGAAAAATAATAATCCCTCTAAAAAAATAAAAAAGTAGTGACCATTTTCCAGCAAGCATACCATCATAGTATCTCTTACTACTTATCCTACTTTATCTCATTATTTTCTTTCTTTATAATATTGTAATATCTTTTTATCTCTTGTAACAGCAAACTGTGTATAATAAATATCATGATAGCTCGATGGTTTTAGATACTGATAACAATTGGTAATACGTTCTATTGCTTCTGCTAAGTCCATCCAAATAAGTTCTAATTGGTCCTCTTCTTCCTGTTTCGTACGATGTAATCGATTGGTATCTTCTGTCACTTTTGCCACAAAAACATAAGATATCTGTTTAAAATTCTTTTGCGTCCGTTCTTCTTCAACTGTTCCTAAAAATTCTATAATTTCAATATGACAACCCGTTTCTTCTAACACTTCTCTTTGAAAAGTAGTTTCCAAATCTTCCTTATTTTCTACTCCACCACCAGGTAATTTATATTCATTTTTTAATCGTTTGTGAATGACAGCGATTCTTCCATCCTTATTTATTACAATTCCTCTAGATGCCATTCGAATAACTGGATGATTTAATTCTTTCTTTTCTAGTCCTAAATCTTTGTCTGTAATTGTTACATGTAAACTCATACTATCACCTATTTTCTATTTCTTCTATAACTTTTTTGTTTTGGTCTTTCTTTCTGTTCTTCTTCCATTTTCGATATTCTATTGAAAGCTTCTACATTTAACGGTAAAATTACTTTATTTACTTTCTTGCAAATAGAAGTAAAGGCTCTTTGTTGCTCCTCATTTAATCGCTTTGGAACACCATCTTTTCCTTCAAAATTTTTCATATAAATACTAGCTTCTACCTCGTCACCAAGTCTTCCCTTTTTCGTTCTTGTCTGAATCATAAATCTTTTTAACCAAACACTATCATTGGATTTTTTTATTGTCATCGAACAATAAGGAATCCCTTGAATGATATTTGTAACTTTTATCGTAGATTTTTTATCGATGATTTCAATTCCTTCTACTGATGCAGGTACTAACCCTTTTCTCTTATAGTATAAATAACGATTTAGACTACATATTAACTGATTATAATCTCTTAAAGGAGCTATTTCCTTTTCTTTTTCTTCTTCAAATTCTTTTTCTGTCCTTGTAAATCGTGTCTGGTACTGATTCATTGTCTGAAAGTCTGTTGTAAGTGGTTTGGTTTCTTTTTCTAAGGCTTGATTATATAATTCAACAGCCCCTTCCAAAATTGCCTTCATACATACTTTATGGAAATACCAATATTCTAAGGTACCATCAGTGAAGCTTTTTTCGTTAGCAAGTATTTGAAATATTTCTCTTTTTCTTTCCAATGAAGTGGATAATAACCCTCCAAAAGAATAGCAAAGATTCATTTGAAAACCAAAAAAATGTCTGTTATTATAATTATCATATCTTGATTCTTCCTCTTTTTGATAAGTTAATAATAAAACCAATGGTCTACCAGTATCCTTACATTGCTCTTTACTTTCCTTATGAAAAGAAATTAGTTTTCTAGAATAAGATTCACTTGCAATAATGATATCAAAATTTCCTAGTTCATACCTAACACTTTCTTTTAAAGTATTGTTATTATCTTTCAAAAAAGTAACATTTAGGCCTAGTCTTTTCGCTACCAGCTCTGACTCATGGTGTACAGAAACAGCATCTAAATATAATATTTTTAAATCCTCTTTTTTGGTTGGTAATGGAAGTCTATTAGGATTTACTTTATCTTTTATAGGAATAAACTCGGTTTCTTTTACCTTATCCGATATCTTATTTAAGATAGCACACTCCGCTATCCTTTCAAATATTTCTCGGTATGTATTTTCTTCAGACGTCCAGTATCTATAGTTTTTTAAGTCCATTAAGTAAGATGATAAGTTAAAATAACCATAAGAATCATATCTATTTAGATTAATTGCTAAAATATCTTTTCTTTCTCGAATCTCTTTTAGAAATCCATCCCTATCAAAAACATCCGTAACTACGGTTTCAGATCCATCCATCAAAATATCGTATTTTCCAACCGCTTCTTCGTGTTCCTTAAAATAATGGTCCGCTCTAATAATGGATGGAAAATAATCAATATGAGAAAATCCATAGTTGACAAGTTCTTCATATTCTTCTTTTCTGTCTGAAATCAACAAAATATTTGCATTTTTTAATAACTTTTCTTTTCCCGTTTTTAATAATGCTAACTTTCTCTTTTTAAATTCTTCTACATCGAACTGATCAAAATATTCTTTTCCTTCTTCGGTTACTATTTTTTGTAATTCCTCTTTTACGGTAATCTCACTTCCCTCAACAAAATCCTCCAAAGTGATTGTGTCTTTTAAGGTAAAAAAACCATTTGCTTGTCTGTTAACAAACTTTTTTGCCTCATACAAACAATCACAATCTATAACATTAATAGATAAATCTTTCAAATCTTTCAATATCATATTAATATCTATGTTATCTAATTTTCCTAATTTTAATATACCCGCAGCTATTACTGATTTAAATTCCACTTCTTTTTTCATCACAACAAACCTCCTGTTTTCTCTATCTTATCATATCTAAGCTTTCTTAGTCACTTATTTTTTATCATATTAATAAACTCTTTTAGATATTCATTATTTTCCTGTTTTTTGTGAATGGCAATACCAATTTCTCTTTTAGGAATTTCAAAAGGAGTCTTCCCTTCTATTAATTGCCCACTTTCTAGTTCTTTTTTGACATGATTTTTATTAATAAAACCAAATCCTAATCCAGCTTTTACAAATTCTATCACCAACTCATAACTATGTAATTCATAACCTTGTTGTAAATGGATTTTATTTTTCCTACAAAGAGTATCCAAATACTTTCTAGAAGAAGAAAATTCAGATTGTAAAACAAAGGGTAACCCCTCTAACATTTTATGATCTATTGCCTTATCTTTTAAATCTGAAAAGGTAGAGCTGTCTGCTAAAAAAGCATCTTGTACTTCTTCAATGGGAATGATTTTTATTCTGTCTTTTGGAATATCGGTAACGGGCAAATTCAAAAACACCATATCAAGCCTATCTTCTAATAAATCTTGAAATAAATTCTTGGTAATATCTTTTTTGATTTCTATTTTGGTACTAGGATATTTCTTTTTGAATTTTTTAAATCCTTCTAACGCATTATGTTTTAAAAGAGTTGTTCCTCCTCCTATTCGAATGACGATTTCTTCTTCTTTCATTGACCGATTTAACTTACCTTTACAATCATTTAAACATTCAATCGACTCTTTAATATGAGAAAAAAGAATTTTTCCTTCTTTTGTCAATTCCATTCCCTTTTTCGTACGAAAAAATAGTGAATATTCTATCTCTTTTTCTAACTTCTGAATTGTTTGTGTAATCGCTGGTTGAGATATCATCAATTCCTTTGCTGCTTTCGTGATATTTTTATTTTTGGCAACGAAATAGAAAACTTTATATTGTTCTAAATTGATATTTTCCATAGTAATAACTCCTACTTATCATTATTATAATTAATATATATTTTACTTATAGTATAATTTCTCTTATACTGTTTGTAAAGGAGGAATGATTATGTATATGACAATAACAGGAAAATCTGGAAGTGGAAAAAGTAAAATTGGAAAATATCTAGAAGAAAATTATCCCAACTTTCTATATTTAGATATCGACCAAATTGGACATCTTGTATTAGAAGAAAAGAAAGTAAAGGAAGAAGTCTCTCATACCTTTCATCTTCCACTTACAGATAACGGAAAGATGATTCGAAAGCTTCTGAGTAGTATGGGTTTTCAAAGTCCAGAAAAAATGAAAGAATATGCTTCTATCACATGGCCTAGAATGGAAGAAAGAATAGATACCATTCAAAAAGAAAATCAAGATAAGATAATCATTTTGGATTGGGCATTAATACCAAAGACAAAGTATTTTAAAGGTTCCATATTTAACATTTTAGTAGAAGCTCCATATGAAGTTCGGCTTTCTAGAGCCATGGCAAGAGATTTTATTAGTGAAGAGAAATTTATGGAAAGAGAACAAGCTTCTTGCGATTACGATAATCTTGACTTTGATTTTGTATTAAAAAATATAAATTTAGAAATAACGAATTTATGAAAAAAGTATTATTTCCAGGAAGTTTTGATCCGATTACAAAAGGTCATATGCATATTATTTCGCAAGCTAGTGATATCTTTGATGAAGTATATATCGGTGTTTTACAAAATCTATCGAAATCCTCTTTCTTTTTTACGATAGAAGAAAGATTGGAAATGATAAAACAATTATATGAAAACGATGATAGAATAAAGGTAGTAACGGGAAGAAAAGCGGTTTCAGTAGCTAGTGAATATGGTTGTCAGTATATCATTCGAGGACTTCGAAATACGATTGATTTTGAATATGAAAAAAATATCGCAGAAATCAACCAAGATATTAGTAAGAATCAAATCAACACTATCTGCTTATTCGCAGATTCTACACTATCTAGTGTTTCCTCTAGTACTGTAAGAGAATTATTTCAGTTAGAGGAAGAGATAGATAAATATGTAGATTTTGGTGTAAAAGAAAAAATGTTAAGAAAAAGGAGAGAAAAGTTATGGAATTAAAAGGATTAGGAAGTGTAGCTCCCTATTGTAAAAATGGAAAAAATTGTCCAGGGTATTTGTTAATAGAAGGAGAGAAAAAAATACTATTAGATTGTGGAAATGGTATTACAAATTATATGGATATGGAAAAAGATTTAGAAAATATGACTATTATTATTAGTAACTTTCAGCCCGACCACTATGGAGATTTATCTTCCATTGGGGAAGCCATCGATCTTTTTCAAAAATTTGGTTTTCTAAAAAAAAGAGTAAAATTATATTTACCAAAAGTAGAAAATAGCATAATAAGACGCCTTGGTAATATGGAATTTTCAGTAGAAAAAAACAAAGAAGAGTATGAAAAAGAAAGAAGGAATCAAAGATATGTTGAAAGTATCGCTTACCATCATTCTTTTGATGTAGAAGAATATGGTAGAAATACCAAGCTTCAAATTGGAGATATGAACATTCGTTTCTATCAAACTCTTCATCCTACCAATACCTATGCGGTAAGAATCGAAAGTCCTACTGGAAAATTTGTCTACTCAGCAGATACTTATTATGATGAAAATCTAATTGATTTCTTTCAAGATGCGAATACTCTACTATGTGAAGCGTCATTATTAAAGGGACAAGCAAGAACTTGTGAACACCTATATGCCTATGAAGCTGCAAACCTCGCTTTTAAAAGTAATGTAGGTCAGCTATTACTAACCCACTTTTGGCCGGAGATAACAAAAGAAAGATACGTAGAAGAAGCAAAAAATCACTTTGAAAATACCAAAGCAGTAGAAGAAGGAAAAGTTTATAAATTATTAAAATAAAATATCTCACAAAAAAACTCTAATTCTATTTTTAGAGATTTTTTTCTTTTTATATACTTAGACTGATGTTTTCTTCTTCATCATCTTAAGAATGATAAAGATTCCACTACACACAAATAAGATTCCAGAAACAATCATCATCATACTAGCAAACTTACCTGTATTTGGTACCTCCACAACCTCTTCTTCTTTTATCTGTTCTTCCTTTATCTCTTCTACGTCTAGCACTGTTTTTACAGGATTAGACGGAATATCTCCTGAATAAATATTATTACCATATTGTGCATCTAATATTGCTTTATTATTAATTTCTTTTACATCTTTAATATCATTCCCTACTTTTGCTTTTATATCGATATAAAAAGTTTTATTATAAAATTCATCTTTTGCTAAATAATCTTCTTTGGCTGATACTGTTACAACATTATCTTGAAGTTCTATATTAAATTTATCATTAATATTTACTCCCTCATTACTTGTAATCGTAATATTATCAATACTTGTTTCTAATATACTTTCTAATTTATCTGTAATTTTCCATAATTTATAATGTTGAATACTAGATTGATTTGGTACATATTGTTCTATTTTATAATTGATTTCGTCTCCAGGTTTTACGGTTTCTTTATCTACTGTCTTTATTGCATTAGGGTCTGCTACTCTAAAGAAACTAGGAGAAGAAAAGACAAGTCCTTGTCCTGCCCAACCTACTACAAAAGAACCTTCATTTAAAGTAATAACCATTCCCGACTTATAACAACCTGTACAATCATTATTGTAACAATCTC
>CANRVM010000060.1 GCA_947643295.1 uncultured Mycoplasmatota bacterium | reverse complement strand
TGTTCCTTTATACCCTAAACTTTCTAATGGCATATCAATTTCTGTTTTTACACCGAGTCCAAAAGAATGATACATATTACGATACTTATCAAAAGCTTCTTGAACAAGAGGAAGAGACATTCCTCTACGATACTCATATCCAGACATACGAATGGCTGTTTTAAATTGATAGACATTACTTGATTTGGCAAGTGCTGTAATATCATCAATCAAACCTAAAGTATGAGATGAACATTTTTCATTTGTTCCTCTAATTTGAATACATTCATCTATGATTCTTTCTCCAATTTTTATAACATTATTATTATATCCTACTAAAATCGAAGCACCTTTGACTACCGATCCAGGAGTAACAGGAGATGTTAAAATACTAGTCGTATTATCAATTATTTGACCATTCACTACTTGTTTGGATGACATTGCCAAAATTTCTCCATTATTGGGATCTTGTATGACAACTGCAGAATGATCATAAAATTTGGTATTAGCTTCTCCTTTCGTTTTCAAAACTTCTTCTGCTAAAATTTGTTCTAGTTGTTGTTGAAGATTAATATCAATGCTTAATACAATATCATTTCCTCTTTCTCCTTCTTTTATTAATTTTAATTCATTACTGTTTACTACTTCGTATACTGACTTTGTACCCTTTAGATATTCTTCATATTGTTTTTCAATATAACTAATACCTACTCGGTCATTCAAAGAATATCCTTTTTTTAAATACTCTTCCTTTTCCTCTATGGGAAGACCTTGAGAGGCAGAAGATACTTTTCCTAACATCGTTTTAAAAGTCTCTCCATAAGGATATACTCTTTCCCAATCCAGTCTTGTATTAAATCCTTCTAATTCAGTATTACTTTCTGAAAAAAAGGCATATTCTTCATCGGTTACATCTCCTGTTTTTATTGTTTTTTCATCATAAGCATACCCTTTATTCATTAAATAATATAGGTAAGCTGCTTTACTATCATCCTCACTCATGCCATTTATCTCATCATCAGTAATTCTTTCTATTTTTAAATTTTTAATATCGGTTGCATTTAATTTTCTTTGCTCTAACTTACTCCATTCTCCCTTTTTTATTTTTTTATCGGCAATATCTGGATGTATCATAATGAAAAACTCTCTTTTCATTCGATTATTCAATTTTGAATAATCAAGTCCTAATTTCTTACTTACATCATAGGCCATCTTTACTTCTTTTTTAGAAGATATTTTTTTATTTTTCTTATAATATATTGTTTTTACGGCAATATTATCGACAATAACATTAAGATTTCTATCATAAATCCTACCTCTAGGAGTAGAATTCCCCTCCACGGTAGAATAAGATAACTTTTTTAATTTATCTTGATATTTTTTATTATCATATACCATTACCTGATAAAACTTTAAAAATACAACTACAAACAACAAAATAACCACAATAAAAATAATAATAAGTCTTCTTTGTTCTATTTCATCTAGTAATTTACTACGTTTCTTATTTAGCTTTTTATTCTTCTTCATAGTATTTCTCCTTCTCTATTAGTTTATCACATATTTTAAAAGTTATTTCATATATTTTATTAGGTGATCAATATTTATAAAAAAATTATTATAAATTATATTAATAATAAACTATCTCCTAGTATTATTATGGAGTATGCAATTAATAATCAATTCCCTATTTCCGCATCAGAATCTATTATAATATATAATTTTATAAAAAGAAATTATAACTTTATATTAAATGGTGAAGAAGATAAGTTAAAAGAATTAAAGGGAGAAATTAGGGAAGATTTATATTTAAAAATTATAGAACTTTATACTTATTACAAAAAAAAGCTAGGAATTCATTAACCTGCTTTTATAATATCTTTTAATTCTTTATTAAATTTTTTATTTTTAATCATTATTATTTCTTGTTTATAAGGACTATATTCTTCTACATAAGGAGTTTCTAATATTTTAGGAATTTCTTTTAATTTTTTATGATAAATAATCCTTATTAAAGAATCAAAGCCAATAGTACCAAATCCAATATTTTCATGACGATCTTTTTTAGCTCCTTTTTCATTTTTACTATCATTAATATGAATACATTGTAAAAATTCTAATCCTACAATTTCATCAAAATATTCTAGTAAAGTATCAAAATCACTCACATCATAACCTGCATCATTCATATGACAAGTATCCATACAGACACCGATGTGTTCTTTGTCTTTTATTCCTGTAATTATTTTTTTAATTTCTTTAAAATCAGAACCAATCTCGCTTCCTTTTCCTGCCATTGTTTCTAATAGAATCGTTACTTTTGTCTCTCCTAGTATTTGGTTTAGTGCATCTATAATATTCTCTATTCCTTGCTCCAAACCTAAACCTACATGACTTCCTGGATGTAGAATTATTTTATCAATACCTAATTGTTCACATCTTTTCATTTCTTCTTTTAAAAAGTCAATAGAAAATTGATATTTATCAGAATCTTTGTTATTCGCTAAATTGATAATATACGGAGCATGAACAATAACCTTACTAGAATCTATCCCTATCTGTTTCATTTTTTTTTGAGCTTCTTCTACTATTTTCTGATTGATTTCTGATCGATTCGTATTTTGTGGTGCTCCTGTATAAAACATAAACGTAGTAGCACCATAGCCCAATGCTTCTTCTAAACTTCCTAACATTTGACTATCTTTATTATATTTCACATGACTTCCTATGATTAACATAACTACCTCCAAAAAAATACTCTTTATAAAGAAAGAGTATCATAAATAGTAATATTCTACAATATTTTTATTTTTCTTATTCTACATTTTTTGTACATTCTTCTCCCTCAGGCGCTGGAGAAATCTCTGTTTGTCCTGTTTTTATTTTACTTCTTCCAAGCTCATTTTCTTTAATTAAACCAACTGTACCATTGTTCCTACTATCTCTAAGAACAATTGAATATTGTAATTTTCCTCTATCATCGCTTGTAATTAGGACATAACTATCTTCATCAAAATTAGCATTATAAGGAGATCTACTTTTATCATTATCTAAATCTATTTCTGTAATTTTTACATAAACAGATTCTGTAGTATCTGTTGGAGCTTGACATGTGAATTCATCATTTAAAAGCATATATCTAGCAGAGGAAATAAATGCTCCTGCCGTATTAAAAAAAGTATCTTTTTTCGAATTATTGATATATTTTGTAACTGCTGGTATCGCAACTATCATTAAGATACCCATAATAACGATAACTGCCAAAAGCTCTATCAAAGTAAAACCTTTGTTATTTCTAACATTTTTAGTCATCCTATCACTCCTATGTCCTATTTTATCTATATAATATCGTATCATAAGTATTATTTTTTTACAATACGTTTATTTTATAAATTTACGATTTAAAGCTTCGATTACCACTACAGTTGGAGAAGCCTCCTCTTTTAATAAGAGTAGAATAATTATCTTTAAAAAGATTGGTACTAGAAGTATAAACAACACCTGAATATCTACTACCTTTTTTCTCTACTAGTTGAACATCATATCGATATTCATTTCCACTATTAATTACTTTTACATAAGAATAATCATTATAGTACTCTCCTCCATCTGGTGCTTTTTCAAGTTCTGTTGCTCCTAAGAAATTTATGTGGAAACAGAAACTCCCCCCATTTGCTGGGCGATATGTTGGGCTTGATCTCACTTTATACTCTGCTAATGAAACAATCTTTTTTGCATCTTCTATATAAGTTTTATTTTTATTTCTTCTGACAATTCCAATGACATTGGGAACAGCCATTACTAAAATATTAGATAATATATCTAAAGTTGCCAAAAGTTAAATTAAGGTAAATCCTTTATTATTTCTCATATATTATCACCACTTTTAGTATACCACAAAATACTAATTAGAAATTATTTTTTTTAAATTTTTTATCTCATTTTTCATCACATCTTCTACTTCTACATCAGAAAAAAGATTATCGTATCGAAAAATGGAAAATCCATCATAGTGATTGGTATTTCTACTTAATAAAACTTGTCTCATAATAATATCATCATGTTCCATCCATTCATGAATACCCGATTTTGCATATCTATCCTCTGTATTAATCTTATAAAAAGCGAGTGCTGGTAGAAGTTTCACATTACTTTTACTAACCAATTCTTCCCAAGTAGTTAATACTTCATAAAAGGGTTTCGTTTCATTTTCAAATCCATAATAAATCTGTGGCATTAAGTAATCGACATAAAGATCACTACTTCCCCAAAGATAAACATCCGCACTGTTTTTCGTATAATTATTGTCAATATTTCCCTCTGGGGCAATTCCAAATAAGACATGATATTTTTTGGTTACTTCATGAACTTTTTCTACTAAATTATTTACATTCATAATATGATAATCTGAAACAGAAATATCTTTATGTGTTTTTAAATAATCATTATAAAAACTACTATCAATTTCAACACTAGGATAAAAATAATCATCAAAATGAATCCCATCCACTTTATAATTTTCTACAATCTCAATAATACCATCCACAATTAACTTCTGTACCTTACTACTTGCTGGATTATAAAAAATCCCATTATCGATTACTTTCGCATCTCCACTTTCTAAAAACCGATAAGCATAACTATCTTTGGAAAGAAGGCTAGTATCGGTTTTATTACTAATTCGATAAGGATTCACCCAAGCATGTAATTCTATATTTTTACTATGTGACTTTTTGATAAAATAATCTAGAATGTCAAAACCAGGAGGAGCATTAGAGTCTGTTGTTACACATCTACACCAAGGAAAAAATTTGGATTCATAAATCGCATCCGAAAAACTTCTTACTTGTAAAAGAATCATATTAAAGTGAAAGTCAGCAATATTTTGTATCATGTTATCAATACTTTTTTTGGCATCACTAACATTTTTTCCTTTAATGTATTTTTGAAGTTCAATATAGCTAATATAGATTGCTCTTTTTTCTTGTATTTGTTCTTCTTTTTTACTTTCTTTTCTTATTTCTTTTTTTGGTTCTAATTGTAATAGTAATATAAAAAATAACATTACTACTAAAAAAATTCTTTTTATCATATGATTCACCAATTAAAGTATACAAGGTAAAAAGGAAATAATTTGTCTATTTTACGTTTTCTCGTTTAATTAAAAATAAATTATTGTTCTTATAAAAAGCATAAAAGACATTTTCTACTTCTATTTTTTCATCCGATAGTTTTTTATCTAACCACTTCGAATCTTTGCCAATTTGTGTTAATGTATCATAATCAATCTCTCCATCTAAAATAACTGGTAGAGGATAATTTCTTTCTTTATCCTTTAAAAAGACAGATAGTTTACCACTTGTTTCTAATATAGCATAGTCTACATCTTCAATTGATTTAATACTTTTTTCACGTAATTGAGTTAGTAAATCATCTAAGTTATATCTTTGTTTTAACATCTCTTTAAAATTTAATTTTCCTCGATTGATAATAACAGAAGGAATACCTTCTATTTTTTCCCTTATATCAGGACTCTTTAATGATACTTTAGCAACTACTATTTGTACAATTACTAAAGCAATGATAGGAATAATCGTAATTAACAAATTAGTTTTATATTTATCAATCGCAATGGCTGCAAGTTCTGCGATAAGAATGGAAACAATTAAATCCATAATGGATAATTCTCCTACTTCTCTTTTTCCCATAAAACGATAAACAAATGCGATAATCACATAAAATAATAAAGTTCTAAAAAGTACAATTAAAATATCCATAAGTCACCTCATATTTATTATGAATATTGTCATATCTTTTTATACAAAACCATATCATTTAGTGGAGGAATTAATATGAAAAATATAAAAACTACTTTAAAATATAGTCTAGTCTCTCTTATTCTTATCTTTTTATTACTACTTCTTACTTCCACTTTATATTACTTTGATTTAATTGGAAGCTCAGTAGTTAATTATGTAAGACTTTTTATTATCTTCTTTGTTTTATTTTTTACTAGTTACATTTTAGGAAAAAATACCGAAAAAAATGGTTACTTAGCAGGGTTAAAGTTTGGTCTTGTAGATATTACTTTCTTCTTATCTTTTTCTTTGATTGCTTTTCGAGGGGACTTTCAACTAAGAATGATACTATATGATGTCATTTTACTAGCGATTAGTATTTTAGGAAGTATGATTGGAATTAATAAATCAAAAAAATAAAACGTTCTTTCTCGTTTTATTCTTCTTTTAAACAGTGATAATCTATCACTTTTTATTTGACTATTTTATGGATTTTATCTAGTAATTCATCCTTCCTGTCTTCCGTATAATAACCTTCTATTTTTCCTTCTAATCTACCTTTTTTAAATATTAATAAGGCAGGTAGTTCATTGATATGATATTGATTCACAAAAGTTTCCTCTACTTCTACTTTATAAAACAAAGTATCTTTTGGTAACTTTTCTGTTAATCTCTTAATGGGAATCGACTTTATTAAGCATTCGATAGTATCTTCTTGATAACATTCAATTAACGTATACGAATCTCTAGCTACTTTTTCTTCTATTTGTTTTCTATCTATCCTAAAAAATTCAGATAAAGGACTAGCCCCATATCGATCAACAAACAAATCTTTTATGGTACGTGGGTCATCTTCGATTTCCTTTTTTACTTTTTGATATTCCTCTTTTGTTTTTGTAACAATAATCGCACCAATTGGGCATTCCTTTTCACATAGTCCACAAGAGATACATTTATCATTATTAATTACAATCGTATCTTTTTCATCATCATAAGAAAATGCTCCCGTTGGACAAACGGCCACCCCTCCACATTCTTTTGCATTATCGCAAATTTTAAAATTTACTTGTACTGCCATGATATACACTCCTTTAAAATGGACATTAACTCTTGATAAATATCCTT
>CANRVM010000059.1 GCA_947643295.1 uncultured Mycoplasmatota bacterium | reverse complement strand
AAATGAGCCTTTTTCTTTTTCATGAAAAACTCCTAAAAAGTTCTGCACCTTCGCACAGAACTTCACTTATTTTACATCATTTTCTTTTTCTTTAATACTAACAAACTACCTGCGAAACAAAGAAGTCCTAATCCTAATAAAATCTCATAGATTTGAATATTATCTAGTGTATTAGGGTTTTTCTCACTTACTGTATTATTATCTGTTGTAATACTAGCATCAATATCCTTATGATTCATACCATATACTGCATATTCTGATAAGTGAGTTGTTGTAAATACAACAAAACCATTATCATAAGTAGCATCTAATACTTCATCAACATTTCCATTCTTTATATATCCAACTTTATACATATCGTACTTTGTAGATACTGGAATCTTAATTTCAAAAGAACCATTATTCATTGGAACAATAGTAGTTCCATTATACATAGTAATATCATAAGCAGTTAAATATTGATAATCATTATCTAATTTTATATTACTTTTATCCACTTCTACTGCTTTTAGAGTGTAGGTTTTATCAATACCTTTTTTACTGGTAAATGTAATACCTGCATCAGAAAATACTTTTTTATTATCTTGCATATCTTCAAACACATCATACCTATCTGCACTATTATATAAATCAACAATGGCATTCTTTATTTCAGCTTGTTTTGTACTATCGATATATCCACTAAAGGTTTTATCACCAATAACGATATATGGAGTTACATCAACACTCTCTCCTAAATAGTTTTGTACTATAGTCCTTAATCCAATATTGACTGGATCATTTCTCATTTCATAACTTACAATTTTAAATTTTTCTTTATGATTTACTAATAAATCATTAGCAACGAAATTTAAGAAACCTTTACAATTACCACAACCGTCTAAACGGAATAAATAAATGGGAATCATATCATTTGTTTCTTGGTAATTTGAGAAATCAAAAGTAATGTTTTCCTTTTGAAAAGCCTCTTGTAACGTTTCACTATGATACTTACTTAAATCTAAGTCTTGTGCGAGTGTCCTAGTTGGAACCATAAAAATGGATATTAGGATTGCGAACCCTATCAAATAAATACTTTTTTTCATTTTTCTTTCTCCTTTTTCCTACTAAAAAATCCTATTTACTCTTTCTTTAACAAGATAATACATAAAAAGTGCCTATTTGTCAATCGATTTTTTACATTTACATAATAAAAATACTGAATACTGTAAAAATATTAAGTTTTTCACCTTTTATATTGAGCGTCTTTTAACATGCCTTACCCTTGCATTACAATCTGAAATCATTTGTCTATCAATTGCTAATTGTAAATTCTTCTTTCTACACCAAAAATCAGTACCTAATGCTTGTTGATCAACATAATTAGGTGAATTTGCACAAATACATTCCATTGTTATTGCCGTTAGCCTAGTAAAAAAATAAATATTAGGTTCAATGATTCTATTACCTATACATATTGTAGTCTTCCTACTATTTAGTGATTTAAATGGAAGAGCTATGTTTCTATCTTCCCTAAATCCAACACAATCTAATAGAAGCCTATTTTCTGGAATATTTGCTGTAAAAAACATTGCCCCCTGATATTTAAAACCTAAAATAGCTGCTTGCTCAATACTACCATGACCAATATTAAGAGAAAAATCATTAATACTATCATATAAACTATCTAATTCATTATCATGAATTACCCTTGGAATAAAAGCTTTCAAAAATTTCCCATCATCAACTATTTGTCTTTTTAAATCACTACATTCAATACCATATACGCTTAAATTTTGTTTATACATAAAACCATTTCTCCTTTTAATTATCATATTTTTATTGTTTCCAGTGTCTTCCTAATGCTAAAGATAGTTGTTTTACTTTTGCTTTATCCTCTTCATTTGCCAACTGTTCATGATAAGGAAATGCCCACTCCGTAGCATCCTGAAGATAATTTTTTTTATAAAAGATATCTTTAAAACTTGCTATTCTTTCTATCGGAATATACCCGCGATAAGTTTTTAAACATAAATATCTTGTGAATTTAGCTTCCTCACTATAGTGAAGTTTCATCAGAGGAATTTTTTCACCACCTACTTCTATAAACTTTCCAGTAGATTCGGCTATTTTCCCATCATAAAAAACAATCCTCGAACCACATCGGTCAAATAAATCTCTTTCGGTATAATGAAACATAAAATCATTCCTTTCCTCTATCTACACAATATCACATTTTATTTCTTGTTGCAAAGAAATATATCATTATGTTCTTATTTTACTAATCTTTTTGAATGATTTCTTGGATAAATAACCTGATTATAACAACTAGTATCTACTACTGGCAAATCAATATCATATTGATTTAACAAATCTATAACTTGTTGCTGATAGTGTTTTGCTATATCAATCCCTTCTGAAAGTTGAATATTAAAAAGTGGAATACCAATTGCTTTTACATCTGTAAGAGGAATAGAATCTTTCACTTGATATTCATTATGAGCATAACTATATCTATTTTTTAATTCTATTTGATTTTTCTTCATAAATTCCCACATATCATAGGATACATAAATGGTTTGATAAGCATTGGAAGAAGGTCGTATTAAAAGACAAATATTTTCTAAAACAAAGATTTTAAATTCGATACTATCACTATAACTTGCTAACGAAACATATTCTAACTCATTGCAATTATCAAGAGATGGATAATATCCTTCTAAATACTTCCCTGCTAAGATATGTTCTTCTTTTAGTATTCCTTCTAGTTTTTTCATTCCTTCTTCAAACCTTTTATTACTATCATAATAACGTAAACCATGATATAAGAAACACTCCCTATCAAAAAAGTCAACATCTTCATCCATTAGATATTCTTCTTGAAACGTTATCATCTTTCTTGCTTCTAATTCTATTATCTTTTCTTCGAAGGATAATTCTTGAGATTTTATATCATCTTGAAAGATAGGCCTATTACCAAAAACTCTTTCGAATGGTTCTATGTTTTTTTCTCTTCTTGGTTTACATACAACTACAGGATCAAAATCACAGTTCTCCTCCTTCATAAAATAGGAATTCTCTACTTCCCTTTGTTTTCTCTTTTCTTTTTCTATATAGTGATACTGTTCTTTTTTTAAGTTTATCCTTGCTCTTTTATACTTTTCTAATTCTTCCTGGTAATGGATACTTTCTACCCTATTTTTCATACTTTACCTCCATTAACTTCATCCTATCACAGTTATGTTAAAAAGTAAAATTCTTCCGAAAAAGAAAATAGCTCTAAAGCTATCCTCTTTCTTACTCTTCCTTTCATAAAAATCTAACTGACTTTTTAAAGAATCAATTTCCATATTTTTTTCAGAAAGTTCCTCTTGAAGAGAATTAATCTCATCATATAATTTTTCCTTTTCTTCTTGCTCCTGCTGTTGTTGATAAGTTATTTTATTGGCTTCTAATTTTTCCATATTTTCTTTTGATGTATATATCGTAATCTTATAATTGGTATAGTTTACTAATTTTTTTTCATTTAAATCTTCAATTATTCTTCGAACCATATCCATCCTATTATTATCCTTTGTATTTAAATGGAAGGAAATCATATTATTGTGATGATAGATATCAGGCTGATAATAGTTTGAATGTTTTATCATAATTTTTAAGTCATCGAATGGAGACTCGACATATTCGACTGAATAATAACTATTATAAATGTATAAATTATCTGTCATTGGGATTACTTTTTCTGTTTCAATATAACCACTAGAATTAATATCATCTACTACATCATAGTTAGTAAAAGATAAAAACATAAGTCCTGTTCCTATTCCAATCACAAATAAAGATATTACAAAAGTAATCGCTAGTCTCATCTTCTTATTCTTTTTACTAATGATAAAGTGATAAAGAATGGTTAATACAATCAGATTAATGATAATCATTGATATCAATATTAAAATAGCACCAATAAAAGTTAACCCTGTTTTTACAAATAAAAATGATAAAACAAGACAGATAGCTAAGAATATTAATGAAAAACATGCCATACAAGCAAGAAAAGCTACCATCATTTTCAAACCAAGTAGAAAGCATTTCAATAATCCATTGATAAATTTATAGCTAGCATGATTGGGATCCCTTATAATTATCTTTTGCTGCCTTTGCTGATAGATGATTTTTCCTTCTCCATTTGGAAGATTTTCTGAAGAAGATTCTTCTACCTCTTTTTCTAGAGACTTCTTTTTGCTATTTTCTTTGATAATAGTATAATAATCTAAATATCTCACCTTAAAGATATGGAGTACTAAGATAATTCCTAAGATAAAACAAATAATAAGATAGATATCATTTAGTACGTAACTAATAAAATCAAAAATCCTAGATGATATGACATAATTAAAATTGTATAGTATAGAACCAAAAAAAGCCCCAACAATAGCAAAAATAATTACCATAGAAACAATAATGACAAATTGTTCAAATAAGCACTTTAATTTTTCTTTCCATGACATACTAGTAAACATATCAATTGTTTTTGTCACATATTCTAAGAAATCATCAATGTATTTATTGATGTTTATCTTTGCTTGTTTATTATCACTAACTTCTTTGATATCTTGATTTAATAATTCATCCATATTTAGATCAAATAATTTACATAGTTGTAATACTTTATCCATCTCAGGATAAGCCAAATTGGATTCCCATTTCGATACCGATTGTCTAGATACTCCTAGTTTCTCTGCTAGTTGTTCTTGAGATAGGTGATGCTCCTTTCTTATTTTTTTTAAATTGTCTGCTAAATTCATATTTTCTCTCCTTTCATGCATTCATCATACCTTTTCTACTGGTTGCACTCTACCAATTTTTAATTGCTTTTTGTCTCATTTTGGTTGCATTTAAAGAAAAATCCCCGATTTTTATTCCTTTTATATTATTTTGATGTCATTTATTTCAAATATTCCCATATTTTTGATACTTGTGCTAATTGCTTTTCGTTTGGTACTTGAGCAACAGGATGATAAAGAGGAATAATCACATAATTGTCTTTTTCTATTACAGGATATTTTTCAATACATTCTTCTAAAGTCTTAGGAAGGACAAAATCAAAGATTTTAGAAAGAGATAAGAAAGGATAATAGCCCAAAGAAACAATCACTTTTGGTTTTACTAATTCAATTTGCTTTTTTAAGAATTTCGAACAACAAAGAGTAGAATATTTCAAGTTAATATCATCATCACGGTATTTCTCTCCTTTTCTAGCACACATAATCGCATTCGTAATGTAGATAGAATCAATATCTCTTATTTTACCATTCGAAGATTCTACTAGAAATTTTGTCAATCTTTT
Source organism: uncultured Mycoplasmatota bacterium (assembly GCA_947643295.1). The sequence continues at coordinate 1,607 of CANRVM010000059.1, read as the reverse complement.
CTTGGTTTGACTTTTTTCTTCTTCGATTAACTTTTTCCAGTTTTCTGATGTGGGTTCTTGTTGATATCTACTATTTAACTCTTTCATATCCAAGTAAGGTCCCCAGTCTTGACCAATCACAAAAATAGAAGCATCGAATCTCTGATACCAATCCGTCCATATCGATGGAATTTCTTTGGCAAAAGAAAAATCTTTATAAATATTAAAAAGAGAGTGATTTCTACCTCTACTTTGTAAATTCATACAATAAGAACAAGCACTCATCTCTTCGATTGATTCATCAAATTTTTGTTTTTTCATAACATTTCCTTCTTTTTTTAGGAGTTACTTGATAAACCGATTCCACAAAGTCAATAAAATCTTTATAACAAGCAAGCTGGTAATCGGTAATGGAATCAATTTTTTCTCTCTCCACATCCGCATACGAATCATAAATATTCACTACTTCTATTCCTGCTTGTTTACTTGCTAAAACACCAGTATAGGAGTCTTCAAAGATGAGACATTCCGAAGCTTTTGCCTGATAATGCTCCATAATAGTCAAATAAATTTCGGGATTTGGTTTCTTTCTTTTGACATCTTCTTTTCTAGTAATAAAATCGAATACTTCCGAAATATTCATTTTGCTTACCATTTTTTTATTTTTCTTCGTGTAAATATCTAGTTGTACTTGTGTTGTCATAGTCGCCAAAATAAGAATAAACCCTAATTCTTTCAAGAGAAAGATAAGTTCTACCACATCTTCTTTAAAATCCATCTCTTCTTCTAATATTTTTCCAGAGATATCCCATCTCCTCTTTAAAAGTTCTTTCGGATTACGGATAGAAAGAGGATACTTCCTAATGAGATAATCACAATAAGACACATAAATATCACTATCTTCCATTCGGTGAAGAAAAGCATCTCTTTCTTTTTGAATTTCTTCTAAACAAATATCTACCTTACCATATTCCTTTATCAATCTTTGATCCGTCTGATTCCAAACCCCTATGGAATCAATCAGAGTACCATCCATATCAAATATAATGTATTTTTTCTTAGTTAAATCCAAATCCTTTATCTTTTTCATTCCTTCACATCCTCTTCATTACACTTTGTTAAAAATGGAAGGGGACAAAAATCATCTTGGAAAGCAATACCGATATGATTTAAATTCTTAAAATTCATTTCTTTCTCATCTTGATAATTTTGAAAGTAGCTATCTTTACTAATTTCTTCATAATATTTTTTATCTAGTGGCAAATGATCACTGTAAGAGAAATCATATCCATAGAAAATATCTTTGATATGCTTCATGACTTCTTCATCATGTAGGTTAATTCGGTAAATATCTTTTTCTTTCAAGATGTTTTCCATTCTTTTTCCTAGCTCTTTATAAGGAGGATAGCGAAAAAAATATAAATAACTTCCACCATATTTTCCTCGAAACAAAGAAAGGCCATCTAAATATTCTTCTCTTGTTAATTCTTTCTTATTCTTATATTTAGAAAGATTCCAATCCATGGTGATTCTTTTTTTATATTTTTCTACATTTTTATCAAACAAATCATACATTTTATGATCATACATATATTGAAGACTTAGTAATCCTTTCCTCATATCGGCGT
>CANRVM010000058.1 GCA_947643295.1 uncultured Mycoplasmatota bacterium | reverse complement strand
AAGTGTAGTCAAAACCTTTGGAAGTTTAGTGGCAGTAGATGATTTATCTTTTCAAGTAGAAGATGGAGAAATTTTTGGTCTTTTAGGAGAAAATGGAGCGGGGAAAACCACTACATTTCGAATGATTTTAGGACTCTTAGAACCAGAGAAAGGAATGGTTCTATTAGATGGAAAAAAAATTGATTATACTGTAACAGATAAAATAGGTTATGTTACAGAAGAGAGAAGTCTATTAACAAAAATGACAGTAAAAGAACAAATACTATATTATGGTGCTTTAAAGGGAATGGATTCTAAAAAGATTTTAAAAGAGTTAGATAAATGGTTGAAACATTTTGAGATAGAGTCGTATAAAGACAAAAAGATAAAGGAACTAAGTAAAGGAAATCAACAAAAAATTCAATTTATCTCTGCTGTTATCAATCATCCAAAGTTATTAATTTTAGATGAACCTTTTACAGGTTTAGATCCTATCAATGTAAGAATGATGAAAGAAGCGATTTATCAGTTAAAGGAAGAGAAAACTTCCATTATTTTTTCTTCTCATCAAATGGAATACATTGAAGAATTTTGTGAGAAATTAATTATCTTAGTAAAAGGAAAGAAGATATTAGACGGAGAGTTAGAAGAGATTAAAAAATCATTTGGTATCAAAAAAATAGAGATTAAGGCAAAAGGTGTTAATCTTTCAAAATTAAAAGAGATAGAAGGAGTCAAAAAAGTTGTAGAGAAGGCTACTAATCTTACAGTCTTTATTGAAAAGAAAGAAGCGGTATCAAAAGTATTTCAATTTATTAAAAAATATGATGTTTTTAAGTTTGAAGCTGTAGAAGCTTCTCTTAGTGATATCTTTATAGAAATGGTGGGGAAAATTAATGAATAAAAAATTTCTATTTTTAACAAAAGCAAGTATTTCTAAAAAATTAAAATCGGAATGGTTTCTAGGAGTCAATATTTTCCTTTTTGTCTTAATCGTCTCTCTTATGAATATTGATTCTATTATTTCCTTTTTTGGAGGAGAATTTACAGAATATATAAATATTATGGTAATGGATCATACCAATATTAACTCTTATTCTCTTTTTGAAAATAGTATCAAAGAAAAAGACAGCGATTTTGCTAAAAAAATACATCTTTCCAAAACAGAAGAGAGCTATTCCAAAGTAGTAAAAGAAATAGGAAATCACATTTTCATTGTTTTAGAAGAGGATGCCACGAATTATATGAATGCGAAAATAGTTAGTAATCGTAAGATTGATTCGATGACCTATCAGTATATAACAACTTCTTTGCAGGAAGTGAAGTATCAGTATGCGTTATTAAGTTCTAAGATAGATAGCAGAGAATTTAATAAGATTTCAGCTCCTCTTCCAATAGAAAGAGTGATTCTTTCCAATGATAAAAAAGATGCAGATGAAAATTTAGAAACGATTATGGGAGCGGTTTTTCCAACTTTAATCTTACCATTTTTTATGCTAATTGTCTTTTTGGTTCAAATGATAGGAGCAGAAATTTATGAAGAAAAGTCAACCAGAAGTATGGAAATTATTATTTCTAATGTATCTGCTAAAACTCATTTCTTATCGAAAATTATAGCCAGTAACTGTTTTGTTTTAGTGCAAGGGTTGATACTATTATGTGATAGTGGAGTAGCCCTTCTTATCAAAAGAATGATTGGAGGGACTGCTGCAACTGAATTTACAAAAGAAATTTCTACGGTTTGGACTTCTCTAGTAGCAAGTGGTTTCACGGAAAAGTTAGTGTATATCATTCCTATTTCATTAGGGTTACTTCTTCTTTCTTTTATAACTTATTCCATTACAGCTGGACTTTTAGCATCCCTAACAGTGAATATGGAAGATTATCAACAAATTCAAACTCCCGTTATGTTAATCTTAGTAGTTGCTTATTACTTAGCCATTATGTCTAGTATGTTTCATGGGTCTACCTTTATTAGAGTATTGTCTTATCTGCCTTATTTATCTTGCTTACTTTCTCCTTCTTTACTGGTTTTAGGGCAAATAACGATTTTTGATTCTATTTTATCGATTATTCTATTACTATTATTTAATTATTTTTTATTAAAGAAAGGGCTAAAACTTTATAAAAGTGGAATTTTAAATTACTCTAATGAAAAGATTTGGGTAAAAGTAAAGAAAATGCTAAAAAATGAAACAACAAAAAAGTATGAATGATGATTTCTTCATACTTTGTATTTTTTCTATTTACTTTTTCTTTTTTTGTGGAGCTTTTTCTAAACTGGTATTTTTGATAATATCATCATAACTACTATCTTTAATATTTTTTAGTGAAACTTTATCTTTACAACTATACTTTGATTTGGACGAGATGGATTGAGCTGAGTTTTTCTCTAAGTTATTTATAATATCTTCAAATTGAGACTCACTTATTTTATAAGAAAGAAGGATATCCGTGTTGCAAATATTGGCATAATCACAGTAGCTTAGTTCCATATTATCTGAAATGGTTAACAGATACGATAAATTGGTAACTTCTCTCTCAAAGGCATCCACAAAATGTAAATTATCTTCTTTTACGGTAAAATAACCAACTTTAAAGGCACAGGTTTTTCCAGAGCTTAATCGAAGTAGTTGAAGTACTTTTCCTTCTTCTTCTAAAGAAGTTTCTTTCTTTTCTTCAGTAAATATACTCGTAACATCTTCTATCCCACAACCACTGAAACAGATAGCAGAAGCACTAATGGTACCAGCTAAAGCAAGCATTCTTCCAAATTTACTCAAGGACTTGAATTTGTCTCTAATTTCTAATTTTTTCATAATTATTCTCCTTTTTTCGAATATTTTATCATAGAATTCTAGATATGTCAATGAAAAAAGATTTTTCTATTGTAGAGTTTTTTTTCTTTGTGTTATGATAAGAAAAAGTTGGTGATTGGATGAATGTTTTAAAAAATTGTAATATATGCCCAAGAAATTGCATGGTAAACCGGTATGAAGAGTTAGGTTATTGTGGAGTAGGTAGTAAAATAAAATTAGCACTAGTCTCACTTCATCCTTATGAAGAGCCTTTTCTTTCGGGAAAGAATGGAAGTGGAACTATCTTTTTTTCTCATTGTAATGTAGGTTGTATTTTTTGTCAAAATAAGAAGATACGAGATGGATTTGGAAAAGAAATCACGATAAAAAGATTTGCTGAGATTTTATTAGAACAACAAGAAAGAGGAGCCCATAATATTAATTTAGTGACGCCAACGCCTTATGTACCTCTAATAAAAAAAGGCATTGGCAAAGCAAAAAAAGAGGGACTTGATATTCCTATTGTCTATAATACGAGTAGTTATGAAAATGTATCCACTATCAAAAGTATGGAGGGTTTCATAGATATTTACCTAGCCGATTTCAAATACTATGATAACAAGTACGGAGAGAAGTATTCTCATGTTTCGCATTATTTTGAGGTAGCTTCTTCTGCGATTGATGAGATGGTAAAACAAACAGGGAAATGTGTGATAAAAAACAACCTGTTAAAAAAAGGAGTGGTTGTTCGAATTTTACTTCTTCCGAATCTGTTAGAAGATAGTAAGAAAATCTTATCCTATTTATATCAAAAGTATCAAGATGATATTTATATTAGTATCATGAATCAGTATACTCCTATCGAGAAGTATCCTTATAAAGAATTAAATGAAAAGGTGAATAAAAGTGCTTATAATGAACTAGTTAATCATGCAGTAAACTTAGGAATAAAAAATGCTTTTATTCAAGAAGGAGAAACTCAAAAAGATTCTTTTATTCCTGATTTTAATCTAGATTATATATTTTAGCAATCTCTATTGACAATTGCTAAAAGAGGTGTTACTATTTACTTGTTGAAGTAAGTTTATAAGGAGGATTTTATGAAGAAAAAACAATTTAAAGCAGAATCAAAGAAATTATTAGATCTTATGATTCATTCGATTTATACGAATAAGGAAATTTTTTTAAGAGAGTTAATTTCGAATGCTAGTGATGCGATTGATAAGCTATATTATTTATCACTAACGGATCGAAATGTAAAACTAGATAAGAAAGACTTTAAAATTCATCTAGAATTTAATAAGGATGAAAGAACGATTACAATTACGGATAATGGTATTGGTATGACGAAAGAGGAATTAGAAGAGAATTTAGGTACCATTGCTCAATCAGGAACGGAGTTATTCCGTTTGGAACAAGAAAAGAAAAAAGATATTGATGTGATTGGACAATTTGGTGTTGGATTTTATTCTGCTTTTATGGTAGCCGATAAGGTATCAGTTTTATCAAAGAAATATGGAGAAGAAAAAGCCTATCTTTGGGAGAGTGATGGTTCCGATGGTTATACTTTAGAAGAAAGTAAATACGAAGAAGTAGGAACCAAAATTACTTTGGTTTTAAAAGAAGATAGTGAAGAAGAAAACTATAGTGAGTATTTAGAACAATATCGACTAACGACTATTGTTAGAAAGTATTCCAACTATATTACTTATCCTATTACTATGATGATAAAAAATTCAAAATTAAAAGAGGGTAGTGAAGATGAGTATGAAGATATTATAGAAGAAGAGACGTTAAATAGTATGATTCCTATTTGGAAAAAAGCAAAGAATGAGGTAAAAGAAGAAGATTATCATCATTTCTATACAGATACGTATCATGATTATGAAAATCCAGAATGTGTCATTACTTCTAGTGTAGAAGGAATGTGTAGTTATAAAGCTTTACTATTTATACCTAGTCATACTCCTTATGATTACTACACCAAAGAATATGAAAAAGGATTATCTTTGTATTCCAATGGAGTTCTAATTATGGAAAGATGCGATAAACTGTTACCAGACTATTTTAGTTTTGTAAAAGGATTAGTCGATAGTGAGGATATTTCTTTAAATATCTCTCGGGAAGTATTACAAGAAGATCATCAAGTAACTTTGATTGCCAAAAGTATCGAAAGTAAAATCAAAAAAGAATTAGAAAGCATGTTAGAAAATGATAGAGAAAAATATGAAAAATTCTTTAAGAACTTTGGGATGCAGTTAAAATTTGGAGTGTATAATGATTTTGGTATGCATAAAGATACCTTAAAAGATTTGATTATGTTTTATTCATCAAAAGATGAAAAATTAACTACGTTAAAAGAATACGTATCTCGTATGAAAAAAGACCAAAAAGATATTTATTATGTCTGTGGAGATTCCATTTCTAAAATTAATACTCTTCCACAAGTAGAGGCTGTAAAAGAAAAGGATTATGAGATTTTATACTTAACAGAGTATGTTGATGAATTTGCCCTTCAAGTATTAATGGAATATGATTCGAAAAAATTTGTTAATATTTCTAGTGATGATTTTAACTTAGATAGTGAAGAAGCCAAGAAGAAAATAGACGAAAAAAATAAAAAGAGTGAGGATCTTTTTAAAGAAATGGTCAAGTCTTTAGATAATGAGATTAAAGAAGTACGTTTTACCTCTAAACTAAAAAAACATCCAGTTTGTATTTCTACAAAAGGAAATATTTCGGTAGAAATGGAAAAGGTAATGAAACAAATGCCTACGGATGAAAAAGTAACTTCTGAAAAGATATTAGAAATCAATGAGTCTCATCCAATTGCGAAAAAGTTAGAAAAGTTATATAAAGAAGATAGAGAGATGCTTTCTAAATATAGTAAGATTTTATATGCACAAGCAAGACTTATTGAAGGATTAGATGTTGAAAATCAGTCTGAGGTAACCGATATTATTTGTGATATCATTTCGAAATAGGAAAGTTTGAATACTTTCCTTTTCCTGTGTGTAAATATCATGATGGCGTATTTTTCTATTTTGTATTCTTTCTTTTTTCATAAGCATTTACTTCTTCATAGGATCTTTTTAAAGTTGATAAAATATTTTGTGTGGTGGTGAGAAAATATTCTTGAAGATAAGGGGACTCTTTTGTGATGATGTTATATTGTGCTTGATAAGTATCGTAGATTTCTTCTGAATGTAAAAGATAGAGACCACTTTTTAAGTTAATAAGATTTACTTTTTGAAAGGCCTTTCCTTCACTGTTCTCATTTAAGATGATATCTGGATACTGAAATAACTCATCTAATATAATGTTCATAATACTAAAAGCAAGTTCTTTATACTCTTTGTCAACCAAACTTTTTTCATGACCAAAATTAATGCATCGTTTTCTACTGTTTAGAGCAGGCATTGAAAGAGGGCTAACAAGTACTTTTTCAAATGCTTTATTTGCATAACATAAATGGTAAAAAGGAGTTTCTAACGCTTTCTTTATCAGTATATTTTCTTCTTTTTTTATTTCGTTACTTAATAAAAATAATAGATTAACCAAATAGTCACAACGAGCAGAATTGGAGATTACAAGTGTATTTTCATCTTCATATATCGATTTAAACGGTTTTGAAAAAAATTTTCTTTCTAAATAATTATTTATTCTTTCTAAGATACAATTAATCTCTTCTTCTCCTTCTTTTTCATAAATAAGACTGAAAAATCTTTTATAAAGTTGCTTGCTGTTTTCTAGTGTAAAAGGAATGCTATTTAGAATTTTATCTTCTACTTCTAAAGTAACTTTCAGATATTCTAAATATTGATTCTTATTGGTAGCATTCTCTAATTTATTATAAAGATGGTAAAGAGATTTTTCTACACTAATTAATTGTATCAGATTATAATCCACATCTTTATCTCTTGTAATTATCATAATAATAGCACCTCTTTCTAAATTTTTTTTATTTTATCACAACTTGTTTGAAAAAAAAGAAAAATTAATTTATTTTGTAAGATATCCAATTTTTTTCTTGATTGATTTTCTATTTATGTATATAATAATATTTATAAGGTAGGTGGAAAGTCTAATGGGAAAATTAAAAGAAAAGTTATGGGAGAGTAAGGAATTAATCGTGGCTATTTTCCTTGTTTTATTATTATTAATTACAGGAAGTTATGCTTGGTATAGATAT
>CANRVM010000057.1 GCA_947643295.1 uncultured Mycoplasmatota bacterium | reverse complement strand
AATAAGATGGATTTTGGTAAGATTGTTTTAAAAGATGTTATGATATTTATTAGAGGATGATTATATTGAGAGAATAACAGTTTATGTAAAAGGTAACAATCAAGTGAGTAAGAAATGCTGGAGGCTTGTAATTTTTTTAAAAGTTCAGCCCAGAGTGTAGAGAAAATGACTATCCATCGAAGAGGAAAATAGGATTGTTGTCATTTGTAAATTTTTGTGATATTATATAGAACACCAAAAAGGGAGTGTCTATATGAATGAGGATAATGCATATGTATATTTTGATGTTAGAAATAGCAAACAATTTTTTGAACAGGAAATGGCTCAAAATTGGAACATAAAACCTAGCTTTGATTTAGAAAAAGAAAATGGGGAAATAATAGAGGGAAGAGAATTATTCTATTTAGGACGCGGAGAAAATTCTACTGCTTGGAAATACGAAGCGAATGGAGAAAAATATGCGATAAAGATATTTTTTGATATTGGAATAAGTTGTGCCCTAGAAAAAGATGTTTATTGGAAAATGCAGAACCTTTCTCTTAATAATACGTTAAAAGCATTAGAAACCTTAAATGTAATAGAGAGTACAGACACCGGAGCAAAGAGAAAGTACTATGCTTACAGAATGGAATATCTAGAAGAAAAGAAAGATTATTCTATTGTGGATATGCCAGTTTTTGCGTTACTTGAAAATGTGAGTTTATTAGAACTTGATGCGAAAACGCTAGCGAATAACAATATAGTAATGATGGACATCAAAAAAGAAAACATTATTTTTAATAAGTTGGATTCTAATCTTTATCTTAGTGATATTGATATGTTTTTTCTATCTTACAGTGATTCTCTTCATCAGATTCGCACAAATAATGAGATTGGATTACGATTTCTTTTTTATCAATATTTTGTACAGTATAGTTCTGATTACTGCCATGCTATTTATAATGACTTTTTTAGGGAAGTGTTAATTCAAAAAAATACTACTAAAAAGTCGATAACAGATACATTAGAATCTTTATTTTTCTCTTATGATACGCCAAAACAATTTTTTGAGGAGAATAAAAGTTATTATTATAAAAGGCATTTTTGAAAAAATACTTTTTTTTGACAAAACGTCATGAATGTGGTATAATATAGCAGACTTAAAGGGGGAGAAAGTATGAAAAATCAAAGTAAAGTAAATGAAAACAATAATCAAATGATAGTTGGTTATCTTGTTCCTTCTAAGAAGGTGATAGGAGAACTTGAATTTAAAAAATGTATTGAAAGTCAACAATCACACTTAAAATTATTTTACAGTTTGAAAGAGGCGTTTAATTTAGAAGAACAATCTGATACTATTGTAGCGGAGGTGAAAAAATCAGAAGGATATCATCTACTAGAACCATTATATCAGAATGGAAAAACAGGTAGTATGGTTTATATTGATGCTTTAGAAGCTACTACCTATGATTCTAGTGAACTTTTAACAAGTATTTCTGCTTTTAATGTAGCTTTGGAATACATTGGTTATCAGATATCTTATAACAAAGATGTTGTAGAAAAAATGTTAGATAAGATGAGTACGCAAGAAAAAGGAATTGCAAAAAGAAAGTAAGTGCTGATTTAGCATTTATTTTTTATTTTTGCTAGGAAAAGTGTAAAATAGGAAATATAATATAAGTAAGAAGAATAAATTTTTATTGACAAATGTAGATTAAATTTGTATAAATGTATACGAGGAGTGAAGATATGAGCAAGCATCTAGTAATAGTGGAAAGTCCATCCAAAAGTAGGACAATTGAAAAATACTTAGGAAAAGATTATAAGGTTGTTTCTTCAAAAGGACACATTAGAGATTTAGCAACCTCAGGTAAATTTGGACTTGGGGTTGATATTGAAGATGGATTTAAGCCAAATTATGTTCCGATATCAGGGAAGAAAAAAATTATCACTGAGTTAAAAAAAGAAGTAAAAGATAGTGATATCGTTTATCTAGCATCCGATCCTGATCGTGAGGGGGAGGCTATCGCATGGCATTTAAAAGATGCTTTGGATATAAAAGATACTCAATATAAAAGGGTTTTATTTCATGAGATTACACATGATAAGGTAATTGATGCAATTAATAGTCCCACAATTATTGATGATAATTTAGTAAGAAGTCAAGAAACTAGAAGAATTTTAGATCGTATTATAGGTTTTCGACTTTCTAAATTATTGCAAAGTAAAATAGGCGCTAAAAGTGCTGGTAGAGTACAAAGTGTCGCTTTAAAATTAATTGTGGACAGGGAACGTGAAATAGAAGCTTTTAATCCAGAAGAATATTGGACAATTACTTCTAAATTTGAAGAATTTGATGCTAACTTGTTTCAGTACAAAGAAGAGGATATCAAGTTAGAAACAGAAGAAGACTGTGATAAAGTATTAGAAAGTATTACTAGTGATTATAAAGTAGAAAGTATTACAGAAAAACAAAAAAATAAGAAAAGTAAGTATCCTTTTATTACTTCTACGCTTCAACAGGAAGCTTCTACTAAATTAGGATTCTCTGCAAAGAAGACAATGTCTATTGCACAAAAGTTATATGAAGGTGTTGATATAGGATCAGAAACGGTTGGACTTATTACTTATATGAGAACAGACTCTATTCGTTTATCGGATGATTTTACGAAACCTGCCTATCAATACATTATTGAAAATTTTGGGAAAGAATATACAGGATATATTAAAAAAAGCAAAAAAACAGAGAATGTACAAGATGCACATGAGGCAATAAGACCAACAAGCATTTTGAGAGAGCCATTAAAAATAAAGCAATATTTGTCAAATGATGAATTTAAACTATATAGTTTAATTTATAAAAGAACATTAGCTTCTTTGATGGCAGATGCGAAAGTAAATCAAACAACTGTTATTCTGGATAATAAAGATTATAAATTTAAAACAACTGGTCAAGTATTAATATTTGATGGTTATTTAAAAGTATATGCTGATTATGAATCTAGCGAAGATACTATTTTACCGGAATTTAAGGAAAATGAAATTAAATCAACAAATCGAGTAGAGAAGGAACAACATTTTACTAAGCCTCCTGCTAGATATTCTGAGGCGAAATTAATAAAGGAGATGGAAGAGTTAGGAATTGGTAGACCATCTACTTATGCTAAAACCATGGACACCATTAAAGAACGTGGATACGTTGTATTAGAAGATAAGAAATTTAAACCAACTGATGTCGGAGTAGAAACAACAGATAAACTGCAAGAATTCTTTGCTGATTTAATTAATGTAGAATACACAAGGGATATGGAAGCTGATTTAGATAAGATTGCAGATGGAGAATTAATTTGGAATAAAGTACTGGATGAATTTTATAAACTTTTTGAACCTAGAGTTGTGGATGCTTTTTCTGGTATGGAGAAGAAATCTCCTATTGAAACAGGTGAGAAATGTCCCGAGTGTGGTAATTCATTGGTGATAAGAAAAGGACGTTATGGAGAATTTGTTGCTTGTAGTAATTATCCAGAATGTAAATATATTAAAAAGGAAGAAAAACAAGAAGTGGAAGTCATGGATTGTCCGCTATGTGATGGCAAAATAATTGAAAGAAAAACGAAAAGGGGCAAAATCTTTTATGGATGTAATCACTATCCCAAATGTAAATTTGCATCTTGGGATAAACCACTAGAAGAAAAATGCCCAGAATGTGGTAAGTTCTTAGTAGAAAAAAATGGTCATATTAAATGTAGTGAATGCGAGTATCAAAAAGAGGAAAAATAAGAAAATAGTATATAAGATGACATATCGACTTTTAATTTAAAAATGGTATTTCTACCTATTAAAATAGAAGTTTTATAAGGATAGATGATAACAAGAATGAGCAAAAAAATTTTTGCTTTTTTTTTAAGATTTGTTATATTATAATAAATTATAGAAAGTGATTCTGTTCACGATATATCAAAGGGGAGTTTTGAAAACCTAAATAAATTGGGAAGAGAAAAAAACATAAAATAAAGAGGAGATAGAAAGATGTATAGTATGTGGCTTGACAGTAAAATTAATGTTTATCAATTTTTGAAAAATCAAGGAGGAAGTAATATAAAAAGATGCTATCCTTTAGCATTTAATATCAATAATAAAACTGGCGTTACTGATTTTAAAATAGAGGAGTTAGATATGTTAACTTCACGATATGAAGATGAACAAGCATTTTTAGGTGATCTTTTAAAATATGGAGAGACTTATATAAAAGAGTCTCCAAAAAATAATATCCTTATTATTTATCATAAGGATAATATCTTATCCAGCTCTCCTGTTATTTATAATGATCGATTAATTTATATAAAAGCAAGTGAGATTAGGAGAAAAAAGGAATTAACAAAAGAAAAAGTACTTTTAGCAAATGATATTCTTCTTAGAGATTTTGTTGATTTTGTAAAAAGACTTGCAAGAAATGAAGTATCTAGAAGATATTTACTATCCCCCGATTCTTTAGGGGATGACGTATCCTCTAAAGATAAAAAGACATTAAAAAAATTAGTAAAGAGTGATATAAAAAAATTTATAGGAGAAATAAACGGAGAGGCACGATACAAGATTTTAGAAAAAGGAATCAAAACATTATTAATAGATTATGTAGGTAAATATGAATTATTGAAATATAGAAAAGAAAAAAAGCTTCCTATGTTAAACCTACAAGAAGAATTAAAAGAATTAGAAAAAGAAATTAATCTCTATTTTAGAAGGGATTATAGAAATTTAAGAATGATGATAGCATTTGAAGATAAATACTTGGAAGTGTTAGAAAAAAGTAGAAAAAAAGATAGTAGCATAGAAAATCGGATGATTGTATCTCCACTTATTACAGAGGTTAGATTACAAAAAGAAGTACGCAATGGAGTGTTAGATAGAAAAGCATTAGAAGAATATTATATCTCTTTAGAAAATCCAATAATGGTAAAAGAACCTAATTTTGTTGAGTATGAGAAAATCAGAGAGTTACTAAGAGAAGGTGGTATTCCTGCTGTTATGGAACAATTGGATGCGGATCAGTTATATGGTACATATCTTTCGGATACTGAAAAGTTGGGCATTGTAAAACAGAAGAAATTCTAATAGAAAAGGAAACAGGATTTATCTTGTTTTTTTGTTTTCTTGATTGTCTTGCTTACACATGGTATACTATAGCTAGATAAGGTGGTGATTTTATGAATTATCTTGAGAAATATTTGGAATATTTAACTTATCAAAAAGCATATTCGTTATATACAGTTAAAAATTATCATAATGATATTCAAGAATTTATAAATCATTGTGAAAAAGAGGGCATAAATTATCTAAAAATTACCTATCAAGATACAAGATTTTACTTAATGTATTTAAAAGAACAATGTAAGGATTCAAATGCTACTATGGATCGTAAGCTAAGTTCTTTGAGAGGGTTTTATAAATATTTATCGGTCAATCACTATGTAGAGAATAATGTTTTTTTATTGTTAAATGGTCCAAAAAAAGAAAAGAAATTGCCAAGATACTTTGAATATAATGAATTGGAGGAATTGTTTAAAGCTCCTAATTCTAAAACGCCAAAAGGACAAAGAGATTTATTAATATTAGAAATGTTATATGCAACAGGCGTTCGAGTAGGAGAGCTTGTTAATATTAAGATATTGGATATCGACAGAAAGAAAAGAGAAATCGTTATTTTAGGGAAAGGAAATAAAGAAAGAATAGTCACATATGGAGAATATTGCCAAGATATTTTAGAAAAGTATTTAGAAGATGGACATAGTTTTTTAAATAAAATGAATCATAATTATTTATTTCTAAATCAAAATGGGGGACAATTAACAGAACGAGGAGTCCGGTATATCTTATCAGAATTAATAAAGAAAACATCAGTAAAGAAAAATATTTCTCCCCATATGATTAGACATTCTTTTGCTACTCATCTTTTGAACGAAGGATGTGATTTACTTACGGTTCAAAAATTATTAGGTCATGAAAGTATCAGTGCAACACAGGTTTATACTCATGTATCTACTGATCGATTAAAAGATGTCTACTATCATAATTTTCCAAGAGCGAAAAAAGAATAATCTTTTTCTTTCCAAAAGCTCCAATTTTCGGTATAATAGAAATAGTTTAGAGAAAAGGTGATGCGAATAGAAGCTTTTAAGACGAAAGAGGATTTATATAAACGAGTAAGACCTGCTCTTAGTGCAAAAAGACAAGAGTTAAGAAGACTACAATATAAAAATATTACAGAAAGAGATATTTGGGATTATTTAAGCAGAGAAAAATGGTCAAAGGCAAAGAATTTAATGCTATCTGATATTGTTAGTGATATTCTCCATGCAGATAACCATTGTTTAAATAATTTCGTGATAGAAAGAAGTTGAGGTGTATTATGAAAAAAGATAATAAAAAAAGAAAGAAAAGTAAAGTTATTTCTACAACAATTATCCTATTTTTATTTGTTGTAGGAATTTGTTTTAGTTTTATTCCAATATTTAAAAATCTAAATTTTGGATTAGATTTGCAAGGTGGGTTTGAAGTTTTATATCAAGTTGAGAGTATCGATGGTTCTAAAATGACAAAAGAGAAATTAACGTCAACTTATAAAACATTAAGTAAAAGAATTGATTCTTTAGGGGTAAGTGAGCCTGAAATTATTTTAGAGGGTGTTGATAAGATAAGAGTAAAGCTAGCTGGAGTTACTGATAAAGAAACAGCTAGAAAGCAATTATCTACCGTTGCTACATTATCTTTTCGAGATACTAGTGATAAATTACTCATGACAAGTGATGTTTTAAAACGCGCTAAAGTAGGAGCTGATGCTGGTGGTAATCCTGCTGTGTCCTTAGAAGTAAAAGATAAAGATAAATTCTATGATGTAACGAATCGCCTATCAAAAAAACAAGATAAATTAATGGTGATTTGGTTAGATTATGTCGATGGTACGAATAGTTATCAAAAAGATTCTGCTACCTGTGGTAGTGAAAGTTCTAATTGTTTAAGTGCCGCAACGGTTAGTGAGGGGTTTGCAAGTGATGTTATTATCCAAGGAAACTTTACAGAAGAAGAAGTAGAAAATTTAGTAGATCTAATTAATAGTGGGTCTTTACCATCAAAAGTGACGGAATTATCATCCAAAACAGTAGGAGCATCTTTTGGAGATGAGACACTTTCTAAGACTTTAGTAGCAGGTATCATAGGAATTTCACTTATTATTATCCTATTACTT
>CANRVM010000056.1 GCA_947643295.1 uncultured Mycoplasmatota bacterium | reverse complement strand
TCTTAGGAAAAGATAAGAATCTTAATTAGAAAGTGGAACTCCACTTTCTTTTTTTATAAGTTGAACATAACTTTTCTCTAGAAATACTCCAAAGGTAATCGGAAATAGTAAAGACAATGTGTCTATGTTTACAGTTATAACATTTTTATAAAATTGCTTCTATGCTTTTCCTAACGTATTTATGATGACAAGAGATTATTTTATCAATTTCTTTAAAGATATCTGATATAATATCTCAATCAAGATTATCTTTAACAAAGCTATTCCAATGATCTAAGAAAATATCCTTTAATCTAAATCTAATGGTTCTGTCTTTATAAAGGGTAGCATTACATCTTTCAATTCACTCGTATACATCACAGTATAATTATATTAAATTATGGTAATGGAAGAAAGGAATGAATTAAAATGTTAAATTTATTTATATTGTAATTTTTTCTTGTATTATGGATTTTAAAAAAGATAAATTAATTGATTTTATAGGTGTGATTTGCTATAATAACAGTATAGAATAGAGGGATAGTATGAAAGCGTTGACAAAAGAAGAATTAGAAAAAATGAATTGGTATTTTGATGCCTTAAACTATTTGTCTGTTGGACAATTGTATCTAATGGATAATCCATTACTAAGAAGAAAACTAAGTATTAATGATATTAAACCAAATGTAGTGGGACATTGGGGAACTGCACCAGGACAGAATTTTATTTATATGCATTTAAATCGAATCATTAAGAAATATGATTTGAAAATAATGTATATTTCAGGACCAGGTCATGGAGGAGAGGCAATGGTTGCTAACAATTATTTAGATGGAACTTATACTAGATTTTATCCTGAATTTACGGAAGATATAGAAGGAATGAAGAAATTATTTAAACAATTTTCTTTTCCTGGAGGGATTTCTTCTCATGTTGCTCCAGAAATACCTGGCTCTATTCATGAAGGTGGGGAATTAGGATATAGTCTTTCCCATGCAGCAGGAGCTGTTTTAGATAATCCGAATTTAATTGTTGCTTGTGTGATAGGGGATGGAGAAGCAGAAACAGGACCACTTGCCACTAGTTGGAATTTCAATAAATTTGTGAATCCAAAAACTGATGGTATTGTCTTGCCCATCCTTCATCGAAATGGTTATAAAATTGCAAGTCCTACTGTATTTGGTAGAATGAGCTCTATAGAGATTGATGAATTTTTTTCTGGACTTGGTTATAAAGTTTATCAAGTATCTGGAGATAACACAGATAAGCTACAAGAATTAATGGCAAAAACAATGGATGATGTTGTAAAACAATTTGGTAAATTGAAAACAGGATCATCAAATAAATTTCCAGTGATTATTTTAACCACTCCTAAGGGATGGACCGGTCCTAGAATGATAGAAGAAAAACAAGTAGAGGGTAGTTTCCGTGCCCATCAAATTCCAATTGTAATTGATAATAAACATATTGATAATATTACATTACTAGAAAGATGGCTAAAGAGTTATCATCCTGAAAGATTATTTGACCATAATGGAAAGTTAATCAAATCATTAAAATCCTTAGTACCATCTCCATCCAAATGTATGGGTGCAATACCAGAGGCCAATGGTGGACTGCTATTGAAAGAGTTAGTAACACCAAATTGGGAAGAGTATGCACTTGATATTAAAAAACCAGGAGAGTTAGTGGCTCAGGATACAAAACAGCTTGGTAAATATATGAGAGATGTTTTTAAATTAAATCAAAAAAATAAAAACTTTCGAATCTTTGGACCTGATGAAGCATTATCTAATCGATTTAATCATGTTTTTGAAGTAGAAAGTAGAACTTGGAATTATAAGATATTAAAAAATGATGAATACTTATCAAGAAAAGGAAGAGTTATGGATTCTTATCTTTCAGAACATTTATGCGAAGGAATGTTAGAAGGTTATTTGCTAACAGGTAGATATGGATTCTTACATAGTTATGAAGCTTTCATTCGAATTATTGATTCTATGGCCAGTCAACATGCAAAATGGTTAAAAGTTTCGAGTCAAATTAGTTGGCGAAAGGAAATTGCTTCGTTAAATTTTTTATTAGTATCTCATGTCTTTCAACAAGATCATAATGGTTATACCCATCAAGATCCAGGATTTTTAAACCATTTGGTAACAAAAAAAGCGGATATTGTTCGAATGTATCTGCCTCCAGATACAAATTGTTTACTCTCTTGTTTTGATCATTGTATTAAAACTAAAAATCATATCAATGTCATTGTGGCTAGTAAACATGATAGACCTCAATGGTTATCAAAGAATGAGGCTAAAATTCATTGTAAAAAAGGAATTGGTATTTGGGAATTTGCGAGTGATTCAGGAGAAGTAGATGTGGTAATGGCATGTTGTGGAGAAACTCCTACCTTGGAAGTGTTAGCTGCCGTTGATATTTTAAAAACATGTGTTAAAGATATTAAAATAAGAGTGGTGAATGTAGTTGATTTAATGAGACTTCAAACAAAAGAAGAACATCCTCATGGTATGAGTAATGAAGAATATAATCAAATATTTACTATAGATAAACCAATTATATTCAATTTTCATGGATATCCGTCTTTAATTCACCAATTAAGTTATAAAAGAGAAAATAGAAATCTTCATGTCCATGGCTATCAAGAAGAGGGAACAATTACAACTACTTTTGATATCCGTGTTCAAAATAAGATTGATCGTTTCCATTTAGTAGAAGCAGTATTAAAAGAAATTCCAAAATATAAAAATGATTCGAAAGTATTAATCGATTGGTGCAATGCCATGTTAGAAAAACATAATACTTATATCAAAGAGTTTGGTGAGGATATGCCATATATTAAAAATTGGCAATTTAAAAGAGAAAGATAATAAATAGGAAAAAATTCAAAAAATGTACTCAGTTAATAAATTGGGAACTAAATAAGTTAGAGTTTCAGCTCTAATTTTTTTAAAATATCGTAGAGATATTTGAATGTCAAATTTAAAACTATCCTGTATTAATCATCTATATCGTGAATTCTTGAGTCAATAGTAAACTGTAATAATTAACTCCTGATTATTAAGATAATTACAAGATAGTTCAATAA
Source organism: uncultured Mycoplasmatota bacterium (assembly GCA_947643295.1). The sequence goes on along the minus strand of CANRVM010000056.1, from coordinate 4,225 downwards.
GTGACAATATAAAATAAGAATATTGCTACTTTCTATTACTATAAGAGGCATGTAAAAAAGTGTCATTAAGAAATAAATGATTTTAAAGATTGAAGTATTATTCCATATTTTCCCATAATTGCTCCATATTATCCACATATTTCTTTGGTATCCTTATATCATGAAAGGAGTGATTTTATCGAATTAGAAATCATAGGAGTAGATTGTAGTAATGGAAGGAAATTGAAGAAGATGGCCTATAAAGCTATTGAGGAAATCGATCAAGATATTTTCATTATAGAATCTAAAAAGGACAATAAAAAATACCCTATTTTGAACTTTCCAGGGTTAATCATAAACGGTAAAATAGTTAGTGAAGGGAAGGTGTTAACAAGAAGAGAAATTAAAAAAATACTATTATCTTCATAATAATAAAATAAAAGGCTAGTTCTAATGAACTAGTCTTTACTTGTTTGGAATTCTTGATACACATTTGTATCAAAATTATGTTGAGTTGGTTCAATTAAGAGTAAGTCGTTGGTAGAAATCAAGAAGAATTTATCTTCGATTAATTCTTCTCCTGTATTAGTAACAGGATCATCCCAAGTAAGGTCCAAATGATACCATTTATCATCTAAATAAACAGCATTCCATACATGAGATTCACTCGATATCTTATAACTTTTTACTCCTAAATCTTCTAAAAATAATTCCATAGCATCAGTATATCCACCGCATATTGCAAATCCCTCTATTAAAGGTCCATAACTAATATCAGATTTATATTCGATTACTCCATTATCAGTTCTATTGGAATCATATTTTGAATTATCAATAATATAATCATGAATAACTTTTATCTGTTCCTTTAATGTTAGAGATTCATTAAAGGTTTCTTCTTCAATTTGCTTTACAGCCTCTTTTACTAATTTAATGTCTGTATCACTATAACTTTTTTCAATTTCAATTTGTACTTTTCCCAAGGAATCTGTTTTGGTTTTGATATGCTTAAAACCATTGAAAGGATGGACAAAATTATTAATATTGGATAATGTAATTTGATCTTTTGCTAATTCTTTTACATCTTCAAGGCAAGTTTTATAGTCTCTTGGACAATAAAAGGAAAAATCCTCTGTTCCAGAATTAATAACTGTATAAAAGATATTGATTAAATCATCTCTATTTTTTGGCTTAAAGTTATCTGTATTTTTAACATATAAAAAATCATAATCCCGATAATATTCGTTTTTTTGATCTAACTTTGTAACTCTTCTTTCACTAAAAAAGTAGGAGTAGTAAGTTTCTAATATCTCTTCTTTATAATTAATAGTAACTCCAAGCAGAATTAGGAGAATACCAAATACTAAAAATCTTTTCAATCTTATCACCCTAGTAAAAATAATATCATAAAAAAGAAGTAATTTCTATTACTTCATTGAATTTTTTAACTTTGTTAATCTAGACTTTACACGAGCAGCTTTATTTTGATGTACTAAACCACGTTTCATTGCTTTGTCCACTCTTTGAATAGCAACGTTTAAGCTTTTACTTGCTTCTTCTACATTGCCTTCTTTTATATCTTTTTCAAATTTTTTTATAGCAGTTTTCATGCTAGAAGTGATGTAAGTATTAATCATCTCTTTTCTTTTATTTGAACGAACACGCTTCTTAGCACCTTCTATATTTGGCACATTTTTCACCTCACTTTTATAAACATATTCATTTTATCAAATATTTAGAAAAAAAGCAAATAAATTTTATTGTTTTTGTACATATTATGAATGGTGATGATAAGTGGCACATGAAATTGACTTAAAAAATTATAAATTACATACAGATATGGTAGTAGAGGCTTATGATAAAGAAAAAACAGTAAAGGGAATTACTCATAGTGAATCAAAATATAAAGATATCTTAATAGAAGAAACAAGAGTAGAAAAAGAGGCAGAAGAGGCTATTCAAAAAAAAGCAGGAATTTATGAGACTATTACATTTCAAGATATTACAGATAAAGATAATTATAAGAAAGTTTTAGAAATACTAGTAGACACTCTAAAAAAAGTATATCAAGAAATTGATATTACTGATCAGTCGAAATGTTTAATCATAGGACTAGGAAATGATCAATCAACACCAGATGCTTTAGGACCTAATACGGTTGATCATATATTAGTAACTAGACATCTATTTTCACTTGGAGAAGTAGAAGAAGGATACCGAAATACCTCTATTTTTAAACCAAATGTTACAGGTGTAACAGGAATGGAAACTAATCAACTAATAAAAGGTATTGTAAAAGAGACCAAACCAGACTTTCTAATTGTTGTGGATGCATTAGCTGCGAAAGCCATATCTCGTGTTAATAAAACGATTCAAATTACGGATACTGGCATTGAACCAGGTAGTGGGGTTGGAAATACCAGAGCAGAAATCAGTAAAGAAAGCTTAGGGATTCCTGTAATTGCTTTAGGTGTTCCAACTATCGTAGATGCTGCTACTATTTGTTATGATACCATTCAATATATGTTAAAACAGTTTAGTTATAAAATTGAAAATAAAGATAATAAAAAATTAAAATTTGTAACAGAGGCTAATCAAAATTATTTAAATCACGAAAAAAATCTCTCCAAAAGTGAAAAAGAAAAAGTACTAGGAATGGTAGGTACTTTATCTGAAGAAGAATTTAAGCAATTACTAGTAGAAGTGTTATCTCCTATTGATTATAATTTAATGGTAACTCCAAAAGAAGTCGATTTTATTATCCGAAAATTATCTACTTTAATTGCATCAGCTATTAACAAAAGTCTTCATACATCCTATAATACGACAAATTAATTTTATCTTATCATTTAGAATTTTACTAGGTGATAGAATGAAAAAGAAGTTTGTCTCAAAAGTGAAAAAAAAGAAATTTAAGATAAAATTTCTTCTTTTTAGCATTCTATTCATTGGAAGTCTTGTCTTTAGTTTCCAAGTTCTTTTAAAAAGTAACATAAAACTGGATGATAAACAATTGGTGGATTCTATCTTAAGTCAAAGTTATCAAAAAAAGGGGAATGTTTTTACGGAGTTGATGAATAAGATAAAGAAGGAGTATCAACCAGTAAATTTATTATCAACAAATTATTTTTCTTTAGTAAAGGAGAAAAAGGTTTCAAAAATCAGTGAGAAAAAGGAGCCAAATAGTAATGACTACTTAGTCTATATTTATAATTCTCATCAAACGGAGGAATATCAAGCAAACAGTTTTGCTGAAAATGAAGTTGGTCCTACTGTTATGATGGCATCTTATATCATGCGAGATGTTTTTGATAAGAATCAATATAAGACTCTAGTTGAAGAACGTAGTATTAAAGATATATTACGTCAAAATAATTGGAGATATTATCGAAGCTACGATGCCAGTCGAATTTATCTAAATGATAGTAAGGAAAAAAATCCAACGATAAAGTATTTTATTGACGTTCACAGAGATTCTTTAAATAAAGACAAAACAACTATTACAATAAATGATAAGAATTATGCAAAAACAATATTTTTAATAGGAACTGAAAATCCTAATTATCAAGAAAATCTAGAATTTACAACTAGAATTAATAATAAACTCAATGAAAAGTATCCAAATTTATCAAAAGGGATTTATCAAAAAGGAGGGGATGGTGTAAATGGAGTATATAATCAAGACAATTCAAAATATACACTTCTTGTAGAAATAGGAGGACCTGAAAATAAAATTGATGAAGTCTTAAATTCAACACTAGCTTTTTGTGAATGTTTTTTGGAGGTGTTAAAAGAAAATGAAGGGTAAAAAGATATTTCGTATGGTTATGGTTACATTAATTATTTTATTTGCAACACTATATTTTACACAAGCAGCTGGTTATTTTGAATATACAACTAGAAAAACGAATACATTAACGGAGGACGCGATTACTAAATTTGAAGAAGATATTAAAAGTGGAAAAAAGATAAAAGCAAGTGATTATATCAAAAAGGAAAATGATTATCATAATAATTTATCAAGATTAGGTAGTGGTGTTTCTAATGTAATAGAATCTTCTTTTAATCATATTATGAACTTTATCTTTAAAGAGATTAATAATGCAGTAAATAGTAATTAAGAAAAACGAAGAATATCCTTTACTATGAGGATTCTTTTTTTATGATTTAATATGCAATTTCTAATTGGTAAAAAACAATAAAAAGTTTATCAATCTAAATTTCTGACTAGCTATTTTAAAAAAGA
>CANRVM010000055.1 GCA_947643295.1 uncultured Mycoplasmatota bacterium | reverse complement strand
ATTTAAGGTAAGATAGTCCTTACCTCTTTTCTATTTCTTTTGACTGAACTGTAACACTTTTTATTTTTTAATAATAGAAAAAGATAGAAAATTTTTTATATTTATAGTATAATACAAAATAGGTGGTTATATATGAATTATCCAAATGGGATTAAGAAAACTATTGCCAATCATCATACCAACTATGCCAATCGAGGAATGATGTTAGAACAAGATCTTAATTCTACAAATATATACTATAGAGAAATAGATAAGGCATATATTTATAAAAAACCAACCCCAATCAAGATAGTGAATGTAGATTATAAATCTAGAAAGCTAGCAACGATAAAAGAAGCCTATTTTCTAGAACCATCTACTACTGACTATAATGGTATTTATAAAGGAAAGTATATTGATTTCGAAGCAAAAGAAACTAAAAGTAAAACCTCTTTTGCCCTAGAGAATATACATCCTCACCAAATAAAACATTTACAAAATATAAAAAATCAACAAGGAATTGCTTTTTTAATTGTTCGATTTACGAATTTAAATCTTACTTTTTTGTTAATGGCTAAAGATTTCTTTGACTTTTTTGAAAACAACAATAGAAAGTCCATTCCTCTTAGCTATTTCCAAGAAAAAGCATATTTATTGAAAGAAAAGCTAAATCCTAGAATTGATTATTTAGAAATTGTAGATAAATTTATGGAGGAAGAAAATGACAAAAAAAGGAATAAAAGAGAAAAAGAAAAAACCAAATAGTAAAACAAAACATTATAAAACAAAAAATATAAAGGGAAGAATACATACAGATCCTGCCAAATTACCAATAAGTGCTAAAATTGTACTGTCAATATTACTAGTTATTTTACTAATACTATGTTTTATCAATATGGGATTTTTATTCACTGTCTTTGTAGCTATTATGATTCTAATAATCATTGGAATTGCAAAATTACTAGATTCAGCGAAGAAAAATAGTAAAAAAAGAAAAGTAATTAATATTATTTTAATTCTATGTTTAATAATGGGTATTCTTGCTTTATCTTTATTTGCAGCATTCTTGGTTTATGTAACAGTAAATGCACCAAAGTTCGATACTAGTCAGTTGGATACGAAAGAATCCACGATTATATATGATAAAGATGGAAAAGAAATTATTAAACTAGGTACAGAAATGAGAGATAAAGTAGAGTTTAATGAACTCCCTCAAGTACTAGTAGATGCTATTATCGCAACAGAAGATTCTAGATTTTATCAACACAATGGATTAGATGTACCTAGATTTTTAAAGGCTTCTATGGGACAAGTATTTGGTAAATCCAGTGCTGGTGGTGCTTCTACCTTATCTATGCAAGTAATTAAAAATAGTTTCACTTCAACAGAAGCTAGTGGTATTAAAGGAATTATTCGTAAATTTACTGATATTTATCTAGCAGTTTTTAAACTTGAAAAAAATTATTCAAAAGAGGAAATCATAGAATTTTATGTAAACAATCACTTTTTAGGTGGAAATGTATATGGTGTTCAAGAAGCATCTCGTGCTTACTTCGGAAAAGATGTATCTGACTTAAATTTAAGTGAAGCTTCTATCCTAGCAGGTATGTTTAAATCTCCCAATCTATATCGACCTAATGTCAATCCAAAAAATGCTACAAGAAGAAGAGATACTGTTTTATACTTAATGAAACATCATGGATACATTACTGAGGAAGAATATAATCTTGCTAAAAGTATTCCTGTAGAATCATTGACTAGTGGACAAACAAATACAGCAACTTCTAAATATCAAGGGTATATTGATACTGTAGTAGAAGAAATTGATGATAAATATAATATAAATGCTTATACAACTCCATTATTAATTTATACTAATATGGATAGAGGAAAGCAAGATGGCGTAAATGACGTTTTAGACGGCGTTACCTATAGTTGGATTGATGACAAAGTGCAAACTGGTGTATCTGTTCTTGATTCACAAACAGGAAAAGTACTAGCTGTTGGAAATGGTCGTAATCGTAGTGGTGATGGAGTAAATAGTTTCAACTACACAACACAAATAAAAAGACAGCCAGGATCTTCTGCAAAACCATTATTTGACTATGGTCCTGGTATTGAATATAACAACTGGTCTACTTATACTTTATTTGACGATGCTCCATATTCTTATTCAAATGGACGATCTATTAAAAACTGGGATAATGGATATTTTGGAACCATTACTATGAGAAGAGCTTTATCGACTTCCCGTAACATCCCCGCATTAAAAGCTTTCCAACAAGTGGATAATAAAAAAATTATTGAGTTCGTAACAAATCTTGGTATAGAACCTGAAATATCTAATGGTCAAATTCATGAAGCACATTCGATTGGCGCCTTCACAGGTGTATCTCCACTTACTATGAGTGCTGCTTACGCTGCTTTCTCTAATGGTGGATACTATAATGAACCATATACTGTCTCTAAAATTGTTTTCCGTGATACTAATAAAACAGAAGAACACAAAGTAAAACCAAAACAAGTAATGAGTGATGCCACAGCCTTTATGATTTCTAGTATGTTACAAGATGTTGCTCTTACTGGAGGAACTCCTAAAAATGTAGCTGCTAAAACTGGTACAACGAACTTTGATGATGTAACAATGGAAAAGTATGGACTTCCAGGAGATGCAATTCGCGACTCATGGGTAGTTGGATATACAACAAAAACAGTAATTGGTATGTGGTATGGTTATGATAAAATAAGCAAAGAATATTGCTTAAGAAACCTTCCTGCAACCATTCAAAAAGATAAGCTTTTCCAAGCTCTTGCAAAGGCGGCTTTTGAAAGTAATCGAGAAGAATTTAAAATGCCAGATAGTGTTGTTAAATTAGGAATTATTGCTGGTTCGAATCCTCCACAAGTTGCTAAAAACGGGGAAGGTAATGTTGTCTATGAATATTTTAAAAAAGGCCATGAACCAGAAGAAGGAGCTCAGCAATTATCAAATAAACTAGAAACTCCAGGAAATTTAAAAGTCAATTATAACGGAAACAAAGTAACTATTAGTTGGGATGGTGTTTCAAGACTAGAAGGCGACGAAAACTATGGTACTTTAGGATACAATGTCTATCAAGGTAATACTCTTCTAAAATTTGTAGAAGGAACCTCTTATACCTTTGAAACAACGAATCCATATGCTACTTACAGAGTAGTTGCCACTTATAAAAGTTACAGTGGTGCACAAAGTGAAGCAGCTTCATACCAATTAACAGAAGATATTAAAAAATCAGACTTCACTTGTGATTGTGGAGGAGAATCAGAAACAGTAGATGTAGGATCTGCACTTCCTACAGGAAATATCTGTACCTTTAAATATAAAGGATCTGCATTATCTAAGAGTGAATATCCTATTACAGTAGATACAAGTGATTGTAGTGAAAATGGAGTATTTAAATCAACCGCTTCTACCTGTAAAATTACATTTTTTATAAAATATAAATCAACTACTGTCTCTTGTCAGAAAAATTATAAGATTGAAGAAGTCCCAACAACGCCACCTACACCTCCAACACCACCTACTACAACGCCTGATCCAGACCCAACATCTTAAGATTCATATAAAAAATAGAGAAATTTCTCTATTTTTATTTTTTCCTACAAATATCTTTTAACTTGCACTCTTCGCATAATGGTCTCATCGCTTTACAATGATATCTTCCAAATAAAACCATTTGTAAATGTCTTCTTGCCCAATCCTTTTTTGAATAAAATCTCATAAGTTTTTGTTCCACTTCGCTTACACTAGCGTCCATTTTAGCAATTTTTAACCTTTTACTCACTCTTTCCACATGAGTATCTACAGCAATTGCTGGCATATCATAATACTCTCCAAAGAAAACATTAACTGTTTTTCTCCCAACCCCTGGAAAAGATTCTAATATCTCTCTATCAACCGGAACTTTAGAATTATAGTTTTCCACTAAAGTTGTGGATATTTTATTAATATATTCACTCTTCTTACGAAAAGACCCAAGTGGCCGAATAATTCTTTCAATATCTTTTATATCCGCTTTAGATAACGCCTCTAAAGTCTGATATTTCCGAAACAAAACGCCTGTACATTCATTTACTCTTTTATCTGTTGTTTGAGCACTAAGCATAATAGCAAGTAATAATTCATAATCATTCTTATAATTTAATTCACATTTTGGATCTGGAAATAATTCCTCTAAATATTCCTCTACTAACACCTTCTTATTACTCATCTTCATCAAACCAATCCCACTCCATAATATCTAAATCGATTTCTTTTTTACTATCTTCATCATTCTTTATTTTTCTTTTTTTATTATTCTTTAAAACATCCTCTTTCGTTTTAATTCCTGTTTTTTCCCATTCATATAAAATCTTATCAATATACCTTAAGTTTGATACCCCATTAAAGGTTGCCTCTTTTAAAGCCTCTTTAATTAATTCTTCACTCATATTATTATCTAACCAAGCCTTTATAATTTCAAACTCAATGGGACTTAAAGTTCTTCCAAATTCCTTTTCAATTACTTCAAAAATATTTGACTTAGAATTATCTTCTTCTCCACTCATATTTTCCATAATAATCAAAGATAATTTATTAAAAAAACTTTGTAAATTAATAACCTCTTCCATAACTTTTTTTTCAGTTTTTCTTACATCGACACTCAGCAAATCTTTATCATTTAGAATGGATACTTTTTCCATAATAACACCTAAATCCATATTCAAATCAGAGGCAAATTTAGAGGGGTCAAATACTACCTTATTTCCTTGACTATATAAATACATAAGAAAGATGAAGTCATCAAGTTCAATATTTAACTTTTTATAATACTTCATAATATATAGTGGAATTATAATATTACCAGCACTATACATCTCAACCAGTTTAGAACTCTTCAAAACAATCATCTCCTTTTTTCCATATTATAAATCAAACTCTATTCAAAAACAAGAAAAGAGTATCCAACTCCTCCTTTACTGATATCTTCTTCCTATATATTCTAATATTTCTTTTTCCTCATTAACAAGTCTATGATATAGTATTTCCTTTTCTAAATCGCAGTATATTTCTTTTAAATACTCTCCAGGTCCTCTTTTTAGTAATTCCATAATTTGATTACTAGTAATAGCAATATCACTCTTAGAATGAATAGTTAAGGCATTATAAGCTTTTGTAATTTCTTTTCTATCAATATTTTTAATTGTTCCTGCGATGGAATTAACATATAATCCATATTGATAAAGTATTATAGGATCTAGATTATCTTCATTCATTACTTTATTGATATTATTAATTAATGTCTTTTCACTACTAGTAAAAGGATAAATATCTATTACATTTAACATGCTCCAAACACTAATCAAGGAATCTGTATTTTTAATATTCTTTAATCGATCTAACTCCAATTCTTTATCTAGACCAAATTCTAATAGTAAAGAAATACCTCTATCTACATTTTTACTAGCAAATATCTTATCCAATTCCTCTTTCTTTCTATTATAAGATAAGTCTTTTAATAAATGCTTTGTTAGCAAAATTGCTTCTTTTAGTTCATCATTTAAAGAAAAGTCAAGACTAGTAGCAAATCGAATGGCACGAAGAATTCTTAATGAATCCTCTTCTAGTTTATCTTTTGCATTACCAATTGTTCTAATAACTCTTTCCTGTAAATCATCTTGTCCCTTTAGAAAATCTAAAATCTCTTTATTTTCGTCCATACAAATAGCATTTACAGTGAAATCTCTTCTTTTTAAATCTTCTACTAAGTCATCAATATATTCAATTTCTACTGGTTTTCTATTATTAACATACTTTATTTCTTTTCGAAAAGTAGTAATCTCATATCGAATTTTTTTTCTAATTATAGTAATAGAACCATAATCAGTAGTAGGTAACAAAGCATCCTTAAATATCTCTTGTAGTTGCTTTGGAGTTGCATTTGTTGTGATATCAATATCATTAGATTCTATTTCTAATAGGTAATCTCTAACAAACCCTCCTACAATATAAGCCTTATATCCATTTTTTGTAATATCATTTAATATTTTACAAGCTTCTTCTACCATTATACCACCTACTATCATTATATCATTTCCACAATAAAAAGTCTTTTCTATATTTTTAGTTTTACAATAATTGGCATATGATCACTCATTTCTTCTCCAACATCTACCACTGATTTTTCCTTTACCTTCCAATCTTTAGGAATAAAAATATGATCAATTGGATACTTTTTCTTTTTATGAGTTGGCATATCTATTTTAACTAAGTGCATATTTAATCTTTCCATTTCATCAACAAAAAATTTAAAGTAGTCATGCTTCATAGAACAATTAAGGTCCCCCATCAATACAAATTCACTTCTACTTTTCTCTACGATAGATAAAATCGCATTTAACTGTTTTTTTCTTATCTTATCTGACTTTTGATCAAGATGAGTATTATAAACACTGATTCTTCTATTATAAATCATAAAATTAGTGCAAGTAATAATTCGAGGAATATTAGGAAAAAATGGAAGTCTTTTTGTTTTAGAATTCAATAACTGACATCTAGTAATAATAGAATTGGATTCATTATATTTCCTAATGATTGGTATCTTATTACCAAAACTCGTATAACGATACTTTCCCGTTATCATATAGTTCTTTGGAAGAAGAGAATATAAATTATTTTTATATAATTTTGTTAATTCCTGAACGCCTAAGATATCAATGTGGTAACAATTTATTAGAGCTACTAAACTCTTTACATGATTACCAAACGTATCTATTCCATTATAGTTTTTTAATTTATACTTATTTTGAATATTAAAAGTTGCGATAACTATTTCCATAAAACCTCCAAAAAAAACGCCAACTGGCGTCTATACTATAAATTAATTTACAGCGTCTTTTAATGCAGATCCTGCTTTGAATGTAACTGCGTTTCTAGCAGCAATCTTAACAGTTTCTCCAGTTCTCGGATTACGTCCTTCACGTGCTTCTCTTTTTGATACTGCAAAAGTTCCAAATCCAACTAGTGGAATTTTATCTCCATCTGCTAATGCTTTCGTAATTGTATTTAGCATTGCATCAATAGCTTTTGTTGCATCTGATTTTGTTAATCCAGCTTCTTCAGCAACTGCTTCAACTAATTCTACTTTTTTCATAATTAAATAATACCTCCCTTGTTTCATTAAGCATGTTATGCTTACATATCAAACTTATCATGAAATGATAGAAAATGCAATAAAAATGAGCAAAAAACATGAATTTTTAACACCTCCTCACTTGCAAAAGTAAATGCAACCTCTTAAATTATAAATATTGCATTTAACC
>CANRVM010000054.1 GCA_947643295.1 uncultured Mycoplasmatota bacterium | reverse complement strand
AATATATCACATCCTCTTTTTTAGGAATAGAAATTTTCATATTGAGTATACTTTTATTTTTGTTTACAGTCTTAAATATTAAGAAAAATAATAAAATAGTAAAAATTGTGTCTTCTATTCTATGTCTAGGATTTTTAATAGGAATTGCTATTTCTTATCATAGTTATGCCATATATTGTATTGATAGTTTTATTAAAGTATTTTTAAGTTATTTGTATTTTCCATCTATGGTTACTTACTTTTTTATGATGATTATTACTACAATCGCTCTTATTGTTACGATACTATCAAATAAGATGTCTAAATCCAAAAGAATTATTAATTCCATTGCCTTATCTATTTTATATTTATGCTTTATGTGTGTAGCGGCATTAGCGATTACGAATCATCTAGATTTATCTGTAGCAAAAGAATTATATCAAAATGATACTTTACTGGCCTTTATTCAAATAAGTAATTTAATCTTTTCTTTTTGGGCGGAGTATACTTGTCTTTATTATTTATATAAGTTTTTAGAATATAAGTTAGATAAAAAGTCATCTTAATAATAGGTGATTTTTTTATGTTAATTAGACTTGGTTATGCATGTGTTTCAGAAACACTTGATCATGTTACTTCTTCTAGCACTTATACTTATACTAATTTTTTGAGGGAACACGATTTTAATAAATTAGATAGGGTTATTCAATCAAATTTGGAAGATCTTGAAAAAATACTTCTTTATAATCAGAAAAATAATATTCATTTTTATAGATTATCTTCTAAAATTATTCCTTTAGCGACGAAAGAAGAAGTCGAGTTTGATTATATAAAAAAATATAAGACTTATTATTTGAAAATTGCTAGAATTATTAAGGAAAGTAAGATGAGAGTAGACTTTCATCCTGATCAATTCTGTGTTTTAAATAGTACCAAAAAAGAAGTTGTTGAAAGTACTATTCATTCTTTAGAGTATCACTATCAAATATTAGAGGCTTTAGAAATTAAGGATAAAGTTTTAATATTACATATTGGTAGTAATGCTTTTGGAAAAGGTAATTCTTTAAAAAGATTTATTCATAATTTTAATCGCTTACCTGATTATTTAAAGAAATGTATTGCGATAGAAAACGATGATAAAGTATTTACTGTTAAGGATTGTTTGTATTTAAACCAAGTATTAGATATTCCAATTGTTTTAGATTATCATCACTATCTCTGTAATCATGAGGATGATGATGATTTATTTTGTTATATTGATGAGATATTTAAAACATGGAAAGATAGGACTCCCAAAATACATTTTTCTTCTCCCAAAAGTAAAATAAAGAAAGAGTTTCGCTCTCATCATGATTATATTGATATTGATTCTTTTCTTGATTTTTTGTATCATTTACAAAAAAAAAGTTCTATTAAAAATTTGGATATTATGATTGAGGCAAAGAAAAAGGATGAAGCTTTGTTTCGATTAGTGAGAAATTTAAAGTATGTTTCTTCTTATCGTTTTATCGATGAGACTAGTTTTGATATTTCGGTTCAATAAATTTTGTATAGTATTCTTCAAAAGTAATATTGTTTTTATGAATATAGGTTGCTATTTTAACTCCTACATAACGATAATGCCATGATTCATATTGGTATCCTGTGATGTGTTCCATTCCCTTAGGAAATCGTAAGATAAATCCATACTTATGAGCATTTTCTTGCATCCACTGGAAGGACTCTGATGTTTCAAAGTTAGTGTAATCAACTTTTCCATCATAAACATCTACACATAATCCTGTTTGGTGTTCTGAAAATCCTGCTCTGGCAGAATAGGTATCAGCAGCTTCCACTCCATCATTTGCCACATATCTTTTATATAGATTTGTTTGATAATCATAACTTCGGTAACTAGACATTGCAAGGACTGGGTGATTATCTTCTTTTGCTTTTTGAGCCATCTTTACAAAAGCATCTTTTGCTACATCCACAAGCATCATACCACTTCTAGCGTATTCGGTTGGTATTACTTCAAGATTTTCGGGTATATAATCTTCTCCTAAGTTTAAGTATTTATTAACTAGAATATACTCTTTATTTAGAAAAGGTGTCTCTTTGGTATTTGTATAAAAACTATAGTCTAAATTTAAATTTACTCTTATAATAATGTCTTCTATTTCTAAGTTTGCATTTTTCTTATGATAATTGATATATCTTTCTAAATTATTAGGGGAACAATAAGAAATTTTTTTACATTCTGTCTTTAATTTTTCTTCTATTGTTAATTTCTGTATTCTACCCGTTTTTTTGGTCTTATTTATTTTATTTGATAATAAAAGTGTTAATAATATCAATGTGATAATCAATAATAACAAAAGTGCAATTTTTACGCGTTTTTTTAATTTCATTTATTCCTCACCTACTTCTATCATAGCATTAAATCATCGATTTATGTATATTTTTTAATGATTACACATAAGAAAAAGTAGGAGGAAAATATGAAGAAGTTAATTTGTTTATTATTAGTATTTGGAATGCTATTTCCGTATTGTGTTTTTGCAGAAGAACAAAATCCAGTACCAGTAGAAGAAAAAAATTCAGCGCAAGAACAAGGTCAAAAGCAAAACCCAACAGATTCTACTAAAGATTTGGAGCAATTGATTACAAATGCAAAAGCAGGTGTTTTGATGGAACAGTCGACCGGAGAAATTATTTATAAAAAGAATATGGATGAGCAATTAGCCATAGCTTCTATGACAAAGATGGTTGCACAAACGATTATTTTAGAAAATATCGAAAGCGGTAAAATAAAATGGGAAGATATTGTTACTGTTAGTAAAAATGCAGCAGGTATGGGAGGTTCACAAATCTATTTAACAGAGGGCGAAAAGATGAGTGTGAAGGATCTTTTCAAGGGGATTTCTATGGCCAGTGGAAATGATGCAACTCTTGCAATGGCAGAATATATCGCAGGAACAGAGCAAAAGTTCGTAGAATTAATGAATCAAAAAGTAAAGGAATTAGGTCTTAAAAATACGGTTTTCAAAAATTGTACAGGGCTAGATGAAGAAGGTCATGTATCCAGTGCTTATGACATGGCAATCATTGCTAGAAATTTATTGATGCATGAGAAAATATTAGATTTCTCATCTGTTTATGAAGATTACTTAAGACAAAATACAGAAAATCAGTTTTGGCTTGTGAATACCAATAAACTTGTCAGGTTTTATGATGGCGCAGATGGTTTGAAAACAGGACATACCGATGCTGCAGGGTATTGTTTAGCAGCTACTGCGAAGAAGAATAATATGAGGCTAATAGCTATTGTTTTAGGTGAAGAAAATAGTAAGATTAGAAATAGTGAAGCAATGTCTTTACTTGACTATGGTTTTAATACAAAAAAGATTGCTATTTTAAAGAAAAAAAGTGATGTGGTAAAAGAGATTAAATTTGATAAAGGAGATAAGGATAAAATAAAGATTAGTCCAAAGTATGATGTGGGAATACTACAAGATAAAACAACAAATAAACATGAATATACTTATGATATTAAATTAAATGAATTAACATTACCTATAAAGGTAGGAGATAAACTAGGTACAATAACGGTAAAAGAAAAAAATAAAAAATTAAAAGATGTGGATTTAGTATCTAGGACAAATATTAAAAAATTAAGTTACATGGAATTATTAATTGAAAATATAAAAAATAGTATCATGGGAATTGTGATATAAAAAATCTTCATCTTTTTACAAAATGTTCTATGAGCAATAGAATCATAAGTAATTGGATGAAGTTTTTTATTTTGGAATAGAAATTTCAGTATTAGTATTTTTTATCCATCTGTAGTATAATATAACTAACGAAAGGAGAGTGTCTAGTCATGAAGAAGTATTCTTTTATGAATAAAAATAAAAAGGTATTTGATTTTTCAGTGGATGAAGATACTTCTACTATTATGAATATCGATTTTTCTGGTAATTTAGAATATGCACCCTATATATTACATAATGTAGAAGATGAGAAAGAAATGAGAAGATTATTTACAAACTGGTTAAATGAAAGATATCAAATAAATAGTCCATGGTATAAAAGAAATCAGAGATATGATGCTTTAGAAATAACTTCAAATAAGTTATTATATTCTTATGGTTTTAATTTATCAGATCAATATTTTATAAAACCTTATCAATCAAGTATATCTTGGGAAAAAAAGAATTTTTTTGAAAATGATTTTAAACAAGCAACTTTCATTTCATTAACTTCTTTAGAAAGAAATTATGATTATAGTAATATTGATACTTTATATAGTCCAGATGTTACAACAGGAGGAGAGCTTTTTAAGTATTGGAGTATCAATCAGGAACACAAGAGAATATTACACAAAGGTTGTAATACATTTAAGATGACAGAACCAATTAATGAGTATATGGCTACCAAAGTATGTGAAATTTTAAAATTAGATCATGTCCATTATACGATTTCAAAATCAAATGATTTAAAGAAGACCTCTCTTTTTTCAGAATGTGAAACTTTTATTAATTCAAATACAGAGCTAATACCAACTATTGAACTAGTACATTTTAGAAAGGAAGATTCTTTTGAAGAAAGATCTAACCAATATATACAATTTTTGGAAAAAAAGGGAATAGTTGATGCAAAGAATAAGATAAAAAAGATGTTTATTTTAGATGTTATTATGTCAAATCATGATAGACATTTGAAAAATTCTGGAGTGATTAGAGAGGTAGAAACATTAAAGTTTTTAGATGTGGCTCCTATCTTTGATACTGGCAGGTCTTTATTGACTTATCGCCCTGATACGAATTTAGATTATGATAACGAATTATCAGAAATGGGGATAAATGATTTATCGCATAGAAGAGTATTAGAATATTGCAGTGATATTTCAATATCTAGTAATCAAATTCATCAATTATTATTATTAAAAGAGGAATATAAAGAATTGTTACTAAAATATAGAGATTTTATTAATGTAAAGAGCGAGGAAGAAATGGATGATATTTGTTCTAAGTTAGAAAAGAATATTCATGAAGTACAAGAAATAATTTGTAATGGAGATAACAGTAAAAGTAAATATATATATAAAAGAATTAATGAGCAAGAGGATAAAGAGGTTCGTAAGTTAATTAATAAGGTATTTCAAAATCTAAAAAGAGATGATTTTTTGATTCCTTGGACGGAAGAGCAAATGAATCGTTTTTATGATACGGATTATTCCATTTTATTTGGTGCCTATGATAAAGAAAAATTAATAGCGATTAGTCAAATATTTAGTCCAAAAGAAATTGAAGAAGAATATTATCATATTTTAAATATTTCCAAAGAGAAAAAGATTTATGAATTAGGAGGTTTCCTAGTATTACCAGAGTATCGAAATAAAAAGGTGATGACAGAATTAGCAAAATTTACTATGAATTATTTTGAAAATTTAGAATATGATGGTATTATTTCAACCGTACACCCTGAAAATGAAGCTAGTAATAAAATTGTTCAAAAACTTGGGTTTCAACGATATACTTCTTTAACAACGCAAAGTGGATTTTTAAGATTCTTATATTGGAAGGAAAAAGCAACGAAAAGGGAGACTGATTAGATGGTAATAGGAATTGATATTGATGATACGCTAACAAATACATCTGAACTTTTACTAGCATATGCCCAAAAATATGATTATGAGGTTTTAAAGAGGAATGTGCCTCTTGATAAAAACAAGGCTTATACTATAGTGAATGGGGGTTCTTTAGAAGCAGGAATGAACTGGAGTGCAAAGCAAGCAAGTGACTTTAAAGATTTATATCATTCTCTTGTGTTAGAAAACGCTCCTATGAAACCTTTTGCAAAAGAAGTAATTGATAAACTAATAGAAGAAGGAAATCAAATTATATTTGTTACCGCTAGAAATAATAAAGGAGATAGAATTAGCAACTCTTATCAAATCAGTAAAAAACTTTTAGATAAAAATAACATCAAATATCATAAATTGATAACAGAATGTAGTGACAAATTATCTATATGTCTTGAAAACAAGATAGATTTGTTTATTGATGATAAAATAGAAACTTGTCTAGAGTTAGCTAGTGAAAAAATTAATACTTTTCTAATGAATACACCTTTTAATAATCCATTAGATGAAAAAAATATAGTAAGGATATTTTCTTGGATAGATTTGTATCATAAAGTGCAAGAGTTGAAAGGTGAGCTATAAAACTTATGATAAAAGAATGTTTTACTTTAAAAAAGTCCATCTTTAAGCGGAAATTTAAAAAATTACGACAGGTGTTGACAAAACATATAAATTATTATTGTATCATGGTATTAATGGTAGAGGTGTTTGTATACGATTAAAAGATTACGAAAAAGTAGAAAGTAGTAATATAGATTTTAAGGAGGAAGTAGAATATAGAAAACCCAAAAGCTTTTTAAAGTCAATATCAGCATTTGCTAATTCAAATGGAGGGATATTGTTATTTGGAGTAAGAGATGTAGATAGGAAACCTGTAGGACTGAAGGATATTGTTAAGGCTTCTGAAAAAGTTTCAGAATTAATAAATAATAAAATTACACCACTTCCAAGATATGAATTAAAAACATTTAAAGAGAATGAGAAAGATTTTATGGAGGTTAAAGTGCGAGATGGACCAAGAACCCCATATTATTATGACAGAGATGGTAGGAAGGAAGCTTTTATTCAATCTGGTAGTCAATCAATAATAGCACCGAAGCATATACTAGATAGTTTAATATTAAAAGGTCAAAATACAACCTTTGATGAATTACCTAGTAAATGTGATGTATCTGATGTTAGTTTTACTTTATTAAATGCTTCATTAAAGAATGAAACTGGAAAGGAGCTAAATAAAGATAAGGATTATATATCTTTAGAATTGATAACCAAAAATAAAAAAGTTACGAATGCAGGGTTACTTTTATCAGATCAAGGTTTACTAATTCAATCAAGAATATTTTGTACTAGATGAAAGGGATTAATAAAGGGGGTCGATTGATGGAGATGCTATTGATGATAAAGATTATACAGGAAGTATCATCTCTCTTTTAGAAAATGCTGAAATATTTGTTAAAAATCACTCTATGGTTGGTTGGCAAATTCAAGGAATGAAAAGAATAGAAATAGTTGATTATCCAGTTAGAGCAATTCGTGAAGCCATTGTTAATGCTATTATTCATAGAGACTATCAAATTGTTGGGTCTGAAATTCATATAGATATGTATGATAATCGATTGGAAATTACTTCATCTGGAGGGATGATTGATGGTAGTTTTGTTCAAAATTTGGATATTACGAAGATTTCTTCTATGCGGAGGAATAGAATTATTTCTGATATTTTTAATCGATTACATTTTATGGAGCGAAGGGGTAGTGGATTAACTAGAATAGTAGAGTCTTATGGTGATTATGATGTTAA
>CANRVM010000053.1 GCA_947643295.1 uncultured Mycoplasmatota bacterium | reverse complement strand
TTTATTAAAGAATATTGGGATTACGTGTTTACTTACTTTTTAGATGAGTTAAAAAAGGGTAGAACACCAAATCCTGACATTATGTGTAATAAATATATTAAGTTTGACTTTTTTTTGAAGGAAGCCAAAAGACTGGGAGCTGATTTCATTGCGACAGGTCATTATGCTAAAATAGAAGATGGCTATTTGAAGAAATCTTATGATACCAATAAAGATCAAACGTACTTTTTATCACAATTAAGTAAGGAACAATTAGAAAACGTTTTATTTCCTTTAGGAGATATCAAAAAAGAGATGGTGCGAAAAATTGCTAGTGAGTTAGGTCTTGTAACGGCAGATAAAAAAGATTCGACTGGAATCTGTTTCATTGGAGAGAGAAACTTTAAAGAATTTTTGAAAAACTATTTACCTGCTACTCCTGGAAGGGTCGTTGATATTGAAACAAAAGAGGTAGTAGGGAAGCATATTGGACTGATGTATTATACCATTGGTCAGAGAAAGGGTCTAAATATTGGTGGTATGCAAGATAAGATGTTTGTCGTTGGGAAAAATATGGAAGATAACATTTTATATGTATCTTTTGGAGATAATGAGTATTTATATTCGGATAGTTGTATTATTAGTAATGTTAACTTTAATTGTGAGTTAAGACCTACTAAGTGTTTTGCAAAATTTAGATATCGTCAAGAAGATATTCCAGTAGAAATTGATTATTTAGAAGATAAAGAAATATTAGTAAAATATAAAAAAGTAAAGTCTGTAACGCCTGGACAAGCTTGTGTACTTTATGATGGGGATATTTGCTTAGGTGGAGGAATCATCAAGACCGTTCAAAAAAAGAATGAAAAATTATGGTATCTATTATAACTAAGCATTATAAGGGATAAAAGTAATTTAATCAAGGTATGTAAAGCATTTTACATACTTTTTTCTTGACTATTTACGTAAAGATGATAAAATTATAGTAGGAGGGTAAAACAAGATGGAAAATTTAAATAATAAGTTAGCTGAATTAGGAATCAGTAAAGTTAGATTAGCAAAATATTTAGGAGTTTCTAGACAAATGTTATATAACTATTTGGCATTTGATTCATTGGAGCAATGGCCAAAAGAAAAAGCCGTAAGATTATTAAGTTTGTTAAATATTTCTAGTGAAAGTGATATTGATGGTTTAGAAATCACGGGAGAATATATTATTGATGTAGAAAATAGATTAAATGAAGGCGTAAAGTTATCTTCTAATACCAGAGAAGTATTGGCAGATTTAAAGGGATTTAACCGAAAGGAACAAGAAATATTATCTGATATTATTAATCTATTAAAAGAAAAATTAGCCGATGATAAGAGTAAGACTACTTACCAAACTTATTGCTATTTATATCAATTTTTACAATCAATGGATACCAATCAAGAGTTATTATATATTCTTGCCTATATGTCAAAATCATTAGGATATACGGATCCTATGGAGTTTATCTATAACAAAGAACAACAATATATTTTTGAAAGTATTATCTTTAGCGCAATGACACTATATAATAATGGAGGAGCTTCTAAATCCAAAATCACAGAAACACATAATCGTTTTGTCCAAGATATTGAGCAAAAAAATGAAGAAAAATTAAGTAGAACACAAGAATTAAATGCCGCGAAAGTACAAGCATTAAAAGAACTTGGATATACAGAAATTAATGAAAGTAATGCCAAAGAGGTATTAGAAAAAATTGCAGAGATTCAATCAAGAAAAGTGTAAAGACAGGGGAATATCCTTGTTTTTCTTTATGATTGATGTTATAATAAAGCTCAACACAAAAGAAAGAATGGTGACATAAGGAATTTTATAAAGGATTAAGAGCTTAAGCATATAATAATTTTAGAAAAGAGGGAGATTTTAAATGATTAAAAAGTTAAGAATACAAAAAGGAATTGCTAGTCTATCATTAGCAACCATCTTATGTTCCACAACTTTATCTGGTTGTGCTAAAAAAATGGATTGTAGCAAACAGGAAAAGCATGCTCATTTATATACAACGGAAGATGAAAAGTTTAAGACTTATCGTTCGGGGGAACTTAGCCAGTTACCAACTTCTCATAACGAGAATACTATTAACATTTATTGGAACGAGGAATCGATTCCGCTTACAGAAGAAATAGAAAATATGGAAAAATTTTGTCTCTTTAAGATTTCAGATAACTTAGAGACATTAAAAAGAAGAGAGAAGAAGGATAAGAAAAAAGAATATCAAGAATACCAATATCTTGGTACAAAATAGAATTAACGGGAATGGTACGAGATGTATATTATCTATATCAGGGATATAAAATGGAATATGTAAATGGAAAAATTAAGCTTACTTCTAGTGGGTTAGTAAATAACCTAGAGGAAATAAAAGAGGAATATCCTTATTTTAATTTAAAAGATTACCGACAAAAAACTTATTCAACTCCGTATGCGAATGACAAAGAAAATATCAAAAATAAACAGAAACAAAAGGGGAAGAAATAATACTACAATCAACTAATCAATCAGAATCTATTAGTGTTTGTAAAATCACAAGAAATTACCGATTCGATGGATATTACTATATTCTATCAATTTATGTCCATGTTAATAGATGATATGAATAAGGAGAATAAAAGAATATTAGATGGAAAAACAATCAATATAAGGCAAAATAAAATACATGCTAGGTAATGGATAATCATGATAAAATTAAAAGTTTTCATAAGGAGACAATATATTATATAAAATAGATAGCTTGTATACTAGTATTAGTAAGCAGTGCTTACTAAGCAAAAGAATGATTTATAGTAAAGTATTATTAGGAAGTAATGGATTTACATTACTTCCTATAATTGATATTATGTTAACTTCTAGATGCATTCTTAGTTTCTTCTCTATAATATATAATAATACTATTTAAATATATTAACACTATATTAAATATATAATAATATTCTTAGTAATTTAAATTCTTATATGTATTTACATTAAAATTATTTATTCATTTCAAATTAAATAAGTAATAATCTAAGTTATTTACATCATTAAAAAAAATTAATTCACTAATAAATAATACATTAGAATCCATTCTAAGCGTTTTTATATTATTTAAATGGGTAATTATCCATTTAAAGTTATCTTAGAACACTCTCCTCTTTTCAGAAAATATAAAAGTAGGGGAATAATAGGGGAATAATCGTACATAATACAAAAGAGGAGGAAATCTATGAAAAAATGTAATAGTATCATCAAATGTGATGTAGAAAGTTGTAAACATCAAAATACAGAGAAAAAAGAGTGCGAATTAGATGAAATTAAGGTGTCTTGTACATGTGATAATGATGATTGTCAATGTAATGGAGATACGATTTGTGATAGTTTTGAAACCATTGATGAAGAATAGTAAAAGAGTAGCTTAGCACTACTCTTTTTTATTTTAAATCCTCTAGTACACTCTTCCCTATTTCATTTTGCTCGATAGAAAAGTTATCTGCTATTGTTGCACCAATATCTGCTAAAGTATTTAAAATAGGCAATCTTTTTGGTTCTTTAAAATCTCTGCTATAGAAAATGACGGGAACATTTTCTCTGGTATGATCACACCCTTGGAAAGTTGGATCATTACCATGATCTGCTGTTATGATTAGTAAATCATCTAATTCTAGTTTATTAATAATCATAGGTATTTCTACATCTAATTCTTCGATAGCTCTTGCATATCCTTCGCTATCTCTTGCATGCCCATATAAACTATCAAAATCAGCTAGATTAACCATACATAAACCCGTGAAGTTTTTATCCATAATATCCGTTAATTTATTAATAGCTTCCATATTATTACTTGCTTTGATATTTTTATTGATTCCTGCTCCATCAAAGATATCATTAATTTTACCTATGGCTATTACATTATAATCATTTTCTGATAAACTATCTAATATGGTCTTTTTAGGTGGCTTTACAGCATAATCTTTTCTAGCACTATTAGAAAATTGATAACGAATATTATTTCCTACAAATGGCCTGGCAATTACTCTCCCTACTCTCCAATCTTCACGAAGTGTAATAGCTCTAATTTTTTCGCAGTATTCATATAATTTTGATATGGGAATCACATCTTCATGTGCTGCTACTTGTAAATCAGAATCCGCTGAGGTGTAAACAATAAGGGAACCATAATTTACTTGTCTATCTCCTAACTCTTTAATAATAGAGTCATTATTACAGCATTTATTACCAATAACTCTCCTACCTGTAATTTGTTCAATACCATCTAATAACTCAGTAGGAAAGCCATTATTAAAGGTTTTAAACTCAATATGATTGGTAATACCCATCATTTCATAATGCCCATTTAGAGTATCCTTTCCAGCATTATTTGGTCTAGCAATTGTATAATAGGCCTCTACATCATTATTCTCATTCATATTTAAAGTATCTAAAAAACCAATCTTTTTTAAATTTGGAATAAAAAGGTTACATTTTTCCTTAATATGTCCAAGGGTATTAGCACCGTTATCACCATATTTGGAAGCATCTTGTGCTTCCCCTACTCCTACGGAATCTAAAACTATTAAAAATACTCTTTTAAACTTCATATAGTCCTCCTAATTTTTGTGTTCTCTAGGGTGGTATTTCTTATAATCTTCTATTACTTTTTCATTACTAATATGAGTATAAATTTTGGTAGTAGCAATATCCGAATGACCTAGTAATTCTTGAATACTACGTAAATCTGCTCCTCTTGATAAAAGATGTGTTGCAAAAGAATGTCTTAAGGTATGTGGATGAACATCTTCATTTAACCCTTGTTTTTTTAATATTTGCTTTAAGTTTTTGAAAAAACCTTGCCTTGTCATTCGCTTACCGTGATTATTTAAAAATAGTGCATTACAAGCCTCTTTCTTTAACATACTCTCTCTTTTTTCTAGATAAAGCTTTAAATAGTAAATAGAATACTCTCCTATTGGGACAATTCTCTCTTTTCTTCCCTTACCTGATATTCGAACAATACAGTTTACAAAATCTATACTATGTAAATCAAGACTTATTAGTTCTGACACCCTAAGTCCCGCTCCATACATCAATTCTATCATAGCTTTATTACGATAGTCAAATACTGTGTCAAGCTGGATATCTAGTAATCTATCAATATCTTCCATACTAAGTGCTCTTGGAATACTTTTTTTTAGTTTTGGTCTAGAGATATTAATGGAAACATCATAAGTTACTATACCTGTCTTCAATAAATAGGCGTGAAAGTTTTTAATGACAGTTAAATTATGAGCAATGGTAGATGTTGCTTCTTGAATATGATTACGATATTTCAAAAACTCTGTAATATCATCTTCTGTTATTTCCTCTACTCTTTTCTTTTTCTTGTTCTGCAAAAACAAAGAATATATTTTTAAATCATAGCTATAAGATTCTTTTGTTTTATCAGATAATCCTTTTTCAAAGACACAATAATTAATAAAATCTTCTATTGCAACTTCTAGCATCATTACTATCACCTATTTCTATTATAGACTATCTCTCTCTTTTTTTCAAAGAAAACGAGCCAATATAAATGATAGTATATCTTATTTTTTCTTCTATTCGTTTACAAAGTACAATAGTTTGATATAATATATAAAGGTGATAGAAATGGATAATAAACCTTTAGCTTTAAAACTTGCCCCAATGTCATTAAAAGAAGTAATTGGACAAAAACATTTAATAGGAAAAGATAAAATACTTTCTAATATGGTAAAAAATAAAAAGATATTTTCTATGATATTATATGGAAAACCTGGTATTGGAAAGACTTCTATTGCAACAGCATTAGTAAATGATTTAGGGTGTAAGTATCGGTTTTTAAATGCAACGATTAACAATAAGAAAGATTTAGAAATTGTAATTGAAGAAGCCAAAATGTATGGTGGTATTATCTTAATTATGGACGAAATTCATAGAATGAATAAGGATAAACAAGATATTCTACTTCCTAGATTAGAGAGTGGTTTAATAACTCTAATCGGTATGACAACATCTAATCCCTATCATTCCATTAATCCTGCGATTAGAAGTAGATGTCAACTATTCGAATTAGAACCTTTAGAGGAAGGAGATATCGTAAAAGCATTAAAAAAGGCTACAAAATATAATGAATTGGAAGGAATTCAAATAAATCAAAAAACAATTGAATTTATTGCTAAGTTATCAGGAAATGATTTGAGATATGCCTATAATTTACTGGAGATATCTTTTTATTCTACTAATCAGAAAGAAATAACAATCGATACCATAAAGAAAATTAATAATAAACCTGTATTCTTTTCTGATAAAAATGGAAACGGACATTATGATGTTTTATCTGGTCTTCAAAAGTCCATTCGAGGAAGTGATATCGATGCTTCTCTTCACTACTTATCGCGATTATTACTAGAAGGAGATTTGGATTCTATCTATCGGAGGCTTAGCGTGATTGCATATGAAGATATTGGTCTAGCAAATCCTGCAATAGGACCTAGATTGGATGCTGCAATTCATGCTGCTGAAAGAGTTGGACTTCCAGAAGCTAGAATTCCCCTTGGAACTATTGTAGCAGAGATGGCTTTATCTCCTAAAAGTAATACTGCTCATATTGCTCTTGATTTAGCGTTAGAGGATGTAGAAAGCGGAAATGGTGGCACACTTCCCAAACATTTACGAAATGACTCTTCTAATCAAGACTATAAGTATCCACATGATTATGAAGGTTCCTTTGTTATACAACAATATTTACCTGATAACTTAAAAAATAAGAAATACTACAAGCCAAAGGATATTGGCTACGAAAAACAAATCAAACAGATTTATGAAAAACTAGAAAAGCTAAAAAAAGAAGCTATCAGATAATAGTTTCTTTTATTTATTGATTACGATTACAGCACGTGCTCCTAATTGATTATGATTTACTAAATTAGAAGTAAGGCTACCATTACTTACAATACTCCAAGCATTCGTATTTGGTGAGACGGTAGAATTATCTGCTGACATCGTCCAGTAACCAAAGTTAGCTCCCTCTGTTGTATCATCTACCATTGCACCATAACTGGTAGAACCGTTAAGATAATGATGTAACCATTTTGGACAAGTAAGAACTACTCCTACATTGCATCCTAAACTAATTCCTTCTTGAAAAGTAATCAATCTAGCTTTCATTTCTTTTTTTTCTGACGTATAGGAATTGCCACTACATCCTGCATTATTACATCCCGTATTACCATTTGTTTGGTTAAAATTAGTAGTTCCCATGGTAAAGGCTTGCGTTTTCACATTTCTCCACTCTGCTGTAACCGATTCTAAGGCAGATAAGATAATCGCAGGGCCATGATTATTTTCAATAGAAACGGAATACCATGGCGTATTGTAAACCGTATTTTCTCTTTGTTGTAAGGTTAGTCTACTTCCATCATCATGTAAAACATAAAAGAATTTCTCTTCACTATTATTTACGGCATACTTAATAATCGTTCCTGGTGGACAAGATCCCATATTATTACTTTGATAACAAGTAGAACTAACACAAGATGCTTCCTCTCCTGTTGGACAAGATTCACTATATTTATAGGCAGCCTTAATATATTTATTGGCACTTTTGCTTTCCGATTCTACTACAATTTTACTATGGTAATGTTTTCCTAAAGCATCATTTCCTGCATTTTCATGAATCCAAATTCTAATATCTAGTTGTTCTCTTTGACCCGAAGAGAGAACCCCTTCTTTAATCGTATAATCGTTTAGTTCTGCTTGTGTTAGAATGAAAGGTTCTCCACTATTAATACTCACTTTTATGTATTCTTTATTTAATAGATTATCTCTACACCCATCTTCTTCAATCATGTCATTATCATCTATAATTCTAATTTTATATCTGCAAATTTCAGACCTTCTTTATCTGGTATA
>CANRVM010000052.1 GCA_947643295.1 uncultured Mycoplasmatota bacterium | reverse complement strand
CTTACTTGATTTCCAACATAACTAAATCCTTTTCCAAGTTCTAATAAAAATTCTTTTAAATGTTCTATAATATTCTTTTCTAAATCAGATTCTAGATAATTTGTATTTTCTTTTATATCTAAAAACTCCAAAACAAATGGATCTTTTACTAAATCTTTACTTGTCTTTAAAATTTGTCCTTTTTCAGATAATTCTAATATTTTTTCTTTATCAGCAGATAAAACTAATCTTTCATATAGCAATGAATCTTTTTGCCTTTGAAGTTCTCTAACACTCCATTTAGAATTAATAGTTTCTTTGATATAAAAATTCCTTTTAGGTTCTTCATCTATTTTTAATATTTCTAAATAATGCGACCAACTTAATTGCGACGACACTGTTGTCGCAATTGGAAAATAGATATAAAATTTTCTCATTCTCTCTAAATTTCTTTTAGAAAAGCCTTTGCCAAATTCATTAGTTAATTTTTGTGATAGTTTCTCTAAAACGGCATCACCATAACTTGCTCTTTCATCACCTTGTTGTATTTCCATAATTGCTTTTCCTATATTCCAATAAAGATTAAGCATTTCAGTATTTACGGCACTATATACTTTATTTCTACTACTAATTACTAATTCTTTGATATTATCAAATATATGATTAATTTCATTATCATTTTTAATTAATTCATTGTCCATTAATGGCCTCCAATCTTTAATTTAATCATAAGATTTCTTATGTCTAAATTATACTATATATGGCAAAAATTTACTATACTCCCATTGAAATTTAATAACAATTCATATATAATATTTTTAGAAAGAGAACAAAGTTCGTAACTTGTATGTGATTCGCTCCAATTTGAACTTAACTTGCTTTGTGCAAGTTTTTTTGTTCAAAGGAGCTAGATAAGACGAACTCTGTAGTTAGTTTTGGAAGACTCTATAATCAATCCGTAAATTAAAATACATCGGTTTTAGCATTTCTATAAGTAGCCATTACTTCTATAATTTGATCAGATAAGTTGTACCATTTTATCTGAATATGATGTCTGCAAAATTCATATTTACTATTATAATTTAAATTTCTAGACATGGGTTGTAATGATAAACAACTAATATGTAAAGATGACCAGTTATCTAATAAATGTTTTCTTATGATATATTTTATTTCTTCGTTTGTAATCCAAATAAAATCATTTACTACGCCATATATAATAGCATCTACTTCATATTCTGATTTATTACCTTGTAAAATAAATCTATTAATAAATTTATCTATGTATTTATCTTTATTAAATTCTTGATTTATTATATTCACCTCATTTTGATATTTATTTCTATATTCACTACTTGATAGTCTAATCTTGCCTGTACCATTAATTGTTCCATCTGCATAATGATAATTTAAATACATATTAATTATGCTATTACTAATTCCCAATTTCTTTAAAAATTCAATAAATATTTCTATATTTTCAACATGCACGGAGTTTTTTACTCCTTTTTTAATGCTTATTCCTCTAACAAGATGATTTGCTTTTATGTAAATATCAGCCTTTCTTTTCGATTTGTTTACCCAACATATAATAGTATCATTGAAATCTATATTTTTATAAAGTTTATATAGTAAATCTTGAAATATGGGATGAACTCTTCCGAATTTTTTTCCATTTAAATATTGTGCAAATTCTTCTTCATTTTGGTATCCGCTAATCATTTTATTAAATGGCATATTATCACCTTCTTAAATATTATAGTAAATGTTTCTATGTTTTACTTATAAAATGATCTTTTATTTATTTTATTTAACTAACTAATATTACGGTTTAAACATAGTTATTATGTAGTTAGTTATTTTTTATAATAGAAAAAGATGATAGGGAAGTTTCATGAGTTCCTTATCATCTATTAAAATCTTGATAATTTTTTTATGGGGCCTTCTTGTCTATGAGGTTTAAAAGCATTCATCCTTTGATTCCATTCAATGGCATCCATTAAGGAATTGTCTCCTCTAGCATCTAAGATATCCCAATATTCTCTAGGTAAAATGTTTTCAGAAGTTCCTACAAACATCCTATGCCCAGACTGTTGTTCTTTTCTAAATTTTCTTCGAAGCTTTTCTAATTCTTTTGAATCAGTAACAATATTGCCATTTGTATAGAAAGTGACACTTTCTGCCATAGTTTCTTTCCAACCAAATAAGTGACAATGGTCCTTAGCAAAATTTCCTGTAAAGAAAGTTTTTCTTATCATGATGATGTCTTCAAAGGTTAAATATTGATCAAATCCATAATATCTTAATAATTCGGATAGGTTACAAGACTCTTTTACTACTATGTTTCCTTTTTCAAAGTTTAGACAGATATTATCCTCTGTAATATTAAGAATAGGGTAGTTAGGGCTTCGATATAATAAATCATTAGATAAGTTTTCTTCATTTGGCACAAACAACATACTTCTGTAAGGGAAATAACTTCCTGTATTCAATTGCCCTGGTTTAGTGCGAAAGAATTCATATTCCTCGTTCCAACGATAAATAGTATCTGTTCTTACTACTTCTCCTACATAAATATTATCTCTATTTACTTTATATTTTTTAGTTTTCATGAAAATCTCCTTTCTTTTATTACAGGTTTATCGTAACACAAATGAATAATCATTTCAATGTTGATAAAATAATTTAGTGATAAGAGAACTAGGTAGTTTTAGGTTATTGTGTTCTCTATTCTAAAGGGGGTATTTTAAAAACTTAAAATGGTAGGTAACTTGATAATTGGAAAAATTAAAAATAGGATTGAAAAATCAACTCAATATGTTAAAATGAAAGAGAAAGGAGCGTTACCATGCAGGATGATAATATTCATAGGATTATAAGTAAGAATCGTAAATTATTCGGAGAGAATCCAAGTGTTGATAAAATAAATACCAGCTTTACTAATCTAGTTTATCGTATCAATGATGCTTTTATTGTTAAAATATGTACGAATCTGGAAAATGAGAAAAACTTTCAAAAAGAAATAGACTTTTATCGTTCTAATAAAGAAAATTCATTTATTCCGCAATTATACTATTCAAGTACTGATAAAGAAGACATTCCATATTATTATGAAATAATTGAAAAACTTAATGGGGTTTCTCTATATCAAATTTGGCATACATTTTCGGAAGAAGAAAGAGAAAAATTGATAAAACAAATATGTTTAGCAATGAAACAACTTCATTCGAATATTGGGCAAGGTTATGATTGGTTTCTTTCTTTTAAAGAACAGTTTTCCTTATTATATTCTAAAGCAAAAAAATTTCATATTTTTAATGAAAATGAACAACATCTTATTAATCATGCTTATTCTAAATTTGGACAATATTTAAAAAGTAAGGATTTCGTTTTAGTACATAATGATTTACACTTTGACAATATCTTCTATCATAATGGAGAAATAAAAATAATTGATTTTGAAAGATCTATATATGCACCAAAAGATTTTGAACTAGGTATCTTTTTTAGAATGGTTAGAAAACCTTGGAAATTTGCTAGTGAAGAGACGGAACAATATATAGATTCTAGTGATTATTCTAATATCAAATGGTACGTCGAGAAATATTATCCTGAGTTAGTAAATATTCCTTTTCTTTCGCAAAGACTTTCTATTTATGATATGGTATATTTTCTAAAACAGCTAATAAATCATCCAGAAGATATGGAATTAAAAACAGATGTTATTAAAGCTTCTAAAGTAGTATCACTAAAAGATGAATTACATTTTAAAGATTTAAAGAATGCTTCGCAATTAATGGATTATATGAATGTAAACATAGAATATGGATGGATTGATAGAGATTCAGAAAAGCATTTTAATAATCTAAAAGGATTTCGAGAAAATTATAAAATTAGTTCTATTGATGAAATTATTAGAACTGGTCTTGGAACTTGTATTGAACAAGCAAAATTAATAAAGTTATTTTTTGATAATATAGGTTTAGAAAATAAGTTATATTGTTTAAGAAGATATGAAACAGAAGAAAATTTTGATCAAGATGTTAGAATGCATTGTTTTGTATTATTTTATTTTCAAGATAAGTGGTATCATTTTGAACACGCTAATTCTAATAAAAGAGGAATTCATGAATTTGATTCTATTGAAAGTGCAATTCAATCCGAAATAGATGGACATGATGAAGATGATATTAGAGAACTTACAGAAATACCAAATATTCCTAATGGATTAACTTATCAACAATTTAATCAATATGTCAATACATTTGAAACTATCTCAGTTAAAAGTATGCAAAAAATAATTAAAAAAGAATAAGTTTAGGCTTATGTATTGAATAAAATGAAAGGGATGAAGCTTATGATAAAAAAACAAATTGTAGTTATTAATGGTACAGGTGGAAGTGGAAAGGATACTTTTGTAGAATTTTGTCAAAAATATGGGAAAGTAAAGAATTTTTCATCTATTGATAAAGTAAAAGAGATTGCTACCATGATTGGATGGACAGGAAAAAAAGAAGAAAAAGATCGTAAATTTTTAAGTGATTTGAAAAAGCTGACAACAGATTATAATGATATGGCTTTTCAAAGTATAAAAGAAGAGGTGAGTAAATTTCATCATTCTGATGCTAACATCTTATTTATTCATATCCGCGAACCAGAAGAAATTCAAAGGGTGGTAGATTTTTATCAAGCAAAAACTCTATTAATAAAAAGAGTGGGGTTAGCAAATATTGAAACAAATAATTCAGATGCAAATGTAGATTGTTATTCTTATGATTATGTAATTGAAAATACCACTTTAAAAGAGTTAGATATGAAAGCTTTAGAATTTATTCATGATTTAAATAAGTAGGAAAAATATTTGGAAGGAGTATCTTTATGAATAATGAAAATATAAATTACGAATATCTATATCGTAAGATGATAGATGATACTCCTATCGTAAAAGACGATTTTTTATATGGAATTACTTTTATTGGACCACCAGGAGTAGGAAAGAGTACAGTAGCAAATCTTCTTTCTAAGAAATTAAATTTATATGTTACTGCAAATGATAAGATTAGAAGAATGTTAGATGATTTGGGTATCGATTCCAGTGCTAATCAACCATTAGTAGAAAAGATTGCTTATGATAGAAGTAGATATATGTTAGAAAATCATACTAGTATGATTATTGATGCCAATTGTTTAACGGCTTATCAATCGGTCGAAGAAAATTTTGGTCATTTTCATGCTCCTTGCTTCTTTATTAAATTAGAGTGTAGTGAACAAGAAATTTTAAGACGAATCGACTATCGGGAAACTCAGTTTGAAATCGACAAAAATAATTTTTCTAGGGCGACGAAAAAAGACTACGATAGTTATTTAGAGAAATTACGAAACAATCCATTTCCTGAAGAAAAAATATTTTTTACTATCAATACCGAAAAAGAATTAATGCAGCAAGTAGAAGAATGCGTAAATAAAATAGAAGAGTATAAAGAATTACAAAAAAAAGCGTAGATCTTCCATCGATAGAGGGGTTCTTTTTTTGGAAAACTAGAAATATTCTTTTGAAATCAATGCTAAATAAAATGTTTTATCATATGATTAAATAGGTGGTTAAATGGGAGATTTTGTCATTGATTTAATGCATCAATATGGATATTTAGGTATGTTTTTGGGAATGGTTTTAGAAGCTGTTATTATTGTTATACCAAGTGAGGCAATACTCGCAACTGGTGGGATTTTAGCAAGTCAAAAAATATTTTCTTTTTGGGGAGCTTTTCTCATAGGATTACTTGGTAGTGTTTTTTGTGCCATTGTCATTTATTTGATGGGATATTTTGGAGGCGTTCCTTTTATTAAGAAGTATGGAAAGTATTTTTTTATGAAGGAAGAGGATATTACAAAATCGAATTCTTGGTTTAACAAGTACGGATTAATGGCAGCTTTAATTGGTAGAAATTTTCCTATTGTTAGAACTTTAATTTCTCTTCCTATTGGAATTATGAGACTTTCCTTTCTCAAGTTTATTATTTATACACTAATAGGTTCGATTCCTTGGACTTTTGTATTTGTCTATGTTGGATATGCCTTAGGAAATAATTGGGTAATTATGAATCAATACGTTTCTAAATTAAAGACTCCAATTCGAATAATACTAGTTGTACTTGTCGTTAGTTTCTTTTACAAAAAAATATCGAATAAAGTAAAAAAAAGGAAAACTCTGTGATAAAATAGTAGTAGAAGAATCTTAGGAGAAGCGTATGAAAAAGAAAATGGTAGTGGGAGTTGTTGTAGTCGGTTTGCTAGTTGGTCTAGGATATGGTTACTTTTTTAATGGAACAGAAAAGAAAAGTGAGACGCCCATAGAGAAAAAACACAAAGTAAATGATAAGATAAATGAAAGAGTAAAATATGAACTTGATAATGGAATTTTTAAATCTCATTATAAAGAGGCTTATGAAATTGTGAAACAAATGATGGTAGAGGAAAAAATAGCTCAACTATTATTAGTAAGATATCCAGACGAAAATCAAAAAGAAATCTTAGAACAGTACCAATTTGGCGGATATTTGTTTTTTGCCAAAGATTTTAAAGGTAAAACAAAGGATGAAGTTATCAGTATGACAAATATGGTACAAGAAGTAGCTAAAATTCCTATCTTAACAGCACTGGATGAAGAAGGTGGGGTTGTTGTCAGAGTTAGTAGTAATCTCAATTTAAGAGGTTCAAAATTTTTATCTTCTCAAGAATTATATCGACAAGGAGGTTTCGATAAAATTAGGGAAGATACCATTGAAAAAAGTAGTTTGCTAAATAGTTTGGGACTGAATCTTAATTTAGCACCAGTTGTGGATGTTTCAACAAATTCTAGTGATTATATGTATAAAAGATCTCTTGGACAAAATGCACAGATTACTTCAGAATTTGCTAAGACAGTAATAGAGGCTAGTAAAAATACAGGGGTATCCTATACACTAAAACATTTTCCTGGATATGGTAATAATGTAGATACTCATAGTAATTCCTCTTTTGATAATAGAAGTTTAGAATCTTTACATGAAGTGGATTTAAAACCATTTATAGAAGGAATCAAAAGTGGAGCAGAAGCTATTTTAGTCAGTCATAATATTGTTACCGCAATCGATAGTGAAAATCCTGCTTCTTTATCTAGTTCCATTAATCAATTATTACGAGAGGAATTAGGTTTTACTGGAGTTGTTATTGTGGATGATTTGGTAATGGGAGCAGTGAAAGATATTCCAGATAAATCCTTAAAATCTCTAAAGGCAGGGAATGATTTACTCATTACTACGAATTATTTAGAAAGTATAGGGGAGATAAAAGGAGGAATTGATAGAGGAGAAATAACAGAAGAAGAGTTAGATAAACATGTAATTCGTATCCTTTCATGGAAGTATGAAAAAGGACTTTTAAAATAGAAAATAAGAGGTGAAAAATAAGTATGCAAATTAAATTGTTAGATAAAAATGATAAGCGTTTAAAAGAAAAATGTGAAGAAGTAGACGACTTCACTAATATGGATTATTATAAAGAGATAATTGAATGTATGAAGGAGGAGTGTATTCGACAACATGCTTTTGCTTCAGCTGCTCCCCAATTTGGTATTAACAAAAGATTTATTTTGATTATTACAACCCAAGAAAGAAGAGTTAAAAATGTGGAAGAGTTAAATAATTTGGAAATAGAATATTCTAGTACTCCTTATTTTAATCCAGTAATTACAAAGGTAAGAGGCTTACAATATTTTTATGAAGCATGCATCAGTGTCGGAGATGTGATTGGAAAAGTGGCAAGACCATATCATGTCGAATTTGATTATCAAGATATTAATGGTAATTATGGTCATAAAGTAGTAGAAGGATTTGAAGCAATTGTCTGTTGTCATGAGCTTGATCATTTAGATGGTATTGAATTTACAGATAAGGCAGAAGATATTCGATATGGTATAGATGAAAATAAAATAATAGAAATAAGAAATTCACATCCA
>CANRVM010000051.1 GCA_947643295.1 uncultured Mycoplasmatota bacterium | reverse complement strand
AATCTTTTATTTTCTTTTCTTCAAAGTCACTATCAATAGCAATCCCTGCATTATTGACAACGATATCTAAATGTCCAAACTTTTTCATAATCTCTTCTATCATCTTTTTGACATCTTTTTCACTAGATACATCTGCTTTGATACAAATACACTCATTTCCATAACTAGAAATAATCTCCGTAATTACTTCGGCTTCTTTCTCACTATTTTTATAATTTACAATCACATTAGCTCCTTCTTTGGCAAATTTTACGGCAATACTCCTACCAATTCCTCTAGAAGAACCTGTTACTAATACCACTTTATTTAAGAAATTCATCCATATCACCTTCTGACCTTATTTGATAACCATATTCCTTTTTTAGCACATCAAAGTAATGCTGATATTCTTCAATCACTTCTTGATTACAATCTACATAACCTAAAGATATCTCATCCTCATAAGTATCTCGGTAAATACAATCATCATAGATACAGATACCATCTAATACCTTTTTCATCATAGAAGGATTCTTTTCTTCTAATTTCTTTTTATCAATCAAATAGATATGGTAAGTGGAAGAAATATTTTTTAATAGAGCTCTAAAAAAATAATTACTTTTTAGTATCTTTAACTCTTCTTTCGTACCAATAAATAAATCCATACTTTTTCTTCCCTTTTTAATATCCATTATCTTTTCTGTTAGATAATTGATTTCCCTTAACGAATCATCATAGACCTTATCACTACAAAAATTGATGGCTCTTCTTACAAAATCTTCTTTCATAGACTGATTCTTTTTCGATAACCAATAGTAAGTATCCGAAATGGAATCGAAATGAAAAATCCAGTTGTAAGGAGCTAATTTTATCTGTGTCATATCATAAAGCATACCATGATAGTTATCCTTGTTATCTAATAATTCTTGAACTTTTTGTAAAAATATATGATAAATTCCTTTTGTAAATAAATATTCTTTTTGAACATCTGAATAGTGGTTATTGTCCTCTACTAATTCTGTAACAATATAATTAATAACACAATCTTCGGTTTCTATTATCTTTTTCGTGTTACTAACGAAAATAAGGGGAATTTTTTCTTTGATAGAAATCTCATCTTTATTCATATCATTGCAAATATAAATAATATTCGTAATATCTTTTTCAATAGTATCTAAAGTATCTGCTACTACATACTCTATCTTTTCTGAATCAAAATAACTAGTGAAAGCATCTATGATATTGTTATGTAATCCTCTTTTAATGAGTACTTTTGTTTCCATTTAACGGACTCTCCTTTCAAATCATCTTTCGATTATCTCTTAGCCAGCAACTTTGCCGTTTTTTCTTTTGATAAATCTCTTACCAATTTCTATTAAGTCTTTATAATTTTGATTCTCAGGTAAATAATAAAAATCAAAAAATCGCATTTCCTTTGATTCAAAATCCCATTTTAGACTTCCAGAATAATTCCAAACACAATAAAGTGCTGTATTATTTATCACGATATCCCCATTTATCTCTATCCGCTCTTTTTTGTAATAATATTTGCCCCTTTTCATTTATAATCATAGCTGCTGCCCCATCTTGTAAAAGAACAAACTTATGCTTTAACTCTCCCATACATAGTCGTGTAAATACTGGATAACCAATAATATTACTTAATTCAATGATTTCATCTGATGAAAGTTTATTCATGATTTCGACTAATTCTTGATAAGATAAATTCCTCTTTTCTTCCACAGATAAGTTTTTTATTTTATTTAGAATCGCTTGATGATTCATAGATTCCTCACTCCTTATTGGTATTATAGCATACGACAGATGATACTTACAAACTAAATATTTGCTAATTTATAATAAAAAAAACCTCCTTTATATCATTAAAGTAGGTAAAAATCGATATGTTTTCTCATAAGAAAATATATTTACAAATACAGCACCATGTTTTTCTAATATATCTGAACAATCTAGTCTAATTTTTCTACTTATAAAAAATGATATATATACTTAGTATTCCCATCAAATTATTATATAATATTTGCCAATTTATTCATTTACTTTTTTGACATTTTATTATCAAGCATCAATTGTTTACCTCTAACTACTTATCATCATATTTTCTGTTTCTGTCTTTCTAATCCCATTAAATCATTCCTTTACCGTTCTTCCAATAGTTATTTTATTCTATCAAAGAAAAGAAAAAAAGAATAATAATCACTTGACTATTCTCTGTGATACCTCGAAATATTTAAAATAATCCCAATACCAAACATCGTAATTAATAAACTACTTCCTCCATAAGAAAGAAATGGAAGCGTAACACCAGTAACGGGTATCATTCCAATTACTACCATTAAATTCATCATTGCTTGAAAGGCCAACTGAAAAGTCATACCAAAAGATAAGTATTTAGCAAAACTATCTTTACAATGAAGAGATATTTTTAAGCCTCTATAAATAATAAATAAAAATAAACCTGCCACAAAAATAGCACCAACAATACCAAACTCTTCGGCGATAATAGAAAAAATAAAATCAGTCTGTGGTTCTGGCAAATAAAATTGTTTTTGAATCGATTTTAAAAAACCGGTTCCAAGAAGCCCACCAGGACCTATGGCATATAAAGATTGTATAATTTGAAATCCTGTTCCTAAAGGATCTTTCCATGGATCAACAAAAGAAGTAATTCGGTCCATTCGATAAGGTGCGATAAGAATTAAAATAATGACACCAATGACTCCCAATACTCCTCCACCGATGAAAAATTTCATATTAACACCGGCGATAAATAATAAAGAAATAATGGATACGACAATAATCATCCCTGTTCCAAGATCTGGTTGTAACATGATAAGACCAAAGAATAAAAAGACAACACCTAAAATAGGAAAAACTCCCTGTTTATAACTTTTGATAAACTTCGAGCTATTACTTAAATATTTACTTGCAAAGATGATTAAGCCAAGTTTCGCTGCTTCACTAGGTTGAATACCAAAAGAAGCAATTCCAAACCAACTTCTACTACCATTCCTAACACTCCCAATTCCTGGTATTAAAACAAGAACTAATAAAATAAGACACGTAATTAAAATCTTATTGGATTTTTCATAATAAATATTATAGTCTATTTTAGAAGTAGCTACCATTAAAAATATTCCAATCACTAAAAAGATAAATTGTCTTTTCATATAATAAAAACTATCTTGAAACTTATACTCTGCCCATATAGACGAAGCAGAATAAATCATGAGAAGACCAAAGGTTGCTAATACAATAACGGAAATAAAAAGAGAGATATCCATTTTTTTATGCATAACATCACCTAATTCATTTTATTTATCAAAAGAAAAAAAAAGAACACAATCATCATAAGTGTTCTAATATTACTTTTTCCATCTAGAAAAAAGGTTACCTCGTCTTTACTTTTTGTTTCGCCTTGCTTCCCTTTTTTACGGCATGATTGTTTTCGTTAACCCTTATAGTGGTATCTTTTTTATATCTTTCACCTACTATGTATAAGTCAATCCGTTTTTCTTTCATTGCTGCACCACAAGAATCTAGTACAATAGCTGGATAATTTTTCCCATCTATCGTAAGGGTTAGCTCATCATAATATTCATACAAACGTACCCCTTTACCTTGTTTATACCCATATTTTAATAAATATGGAGTACCCGTTCCTATTACAAGTTTCCCTTGATAAGTATACCAGCCATGTTCATTCACTTGAAAATCATATATTGTTTTTCCACTACCAGTTACTCTACCTGTTCCATACCCATCATCCGGCCAAAAATTAGTCAATCTAGCCTTATACTGAGAACCTGTCATTCTAGTGTTATCCGAAGTATTTTGTATAATTTTTTTTGAAGCTAAAGTTCCTATGATAAACTTATAATCTACTTCCTTCGTCTCTTGTTTATTTGCCATCTTTTGGTTAGTAGATTCCTCTTTTGCAGTGGCTACCTTCGGTTCTTGATTTTTGGTATCCTGCTTAGTTTGCTGAGTCGTATTTTGAGATTTTTCGGATTTTTTAGGTGGAGTTTTTGTACTATCCACAGTGGATTCAATCACTTTTCTATTTTCTGTTCTACTACTTCCTCCACTAAAAACATTGGAAATAGCCATAGCTAAAATAGTCCCCATCATAGCAACTCTTTTTAATTTGAAATTTTTCTTTTCCGTATTTGGTAATTTTTCTTCTACTTCATGGTGCATAAATTCTTTTACTTTTGTGGAATCTAAATCGTCTACTTTCTTTTCTCTAGTAGGAGTAGTATTTTTTGTGGTAGCTGCTCTTCTTTTAATCATTTCCTCTAAAACATAATAATTTTGAAGAAATTGTTTTTCTGCTGCTTCTTCTTTTTCCTTCTTCTTTTGATATTGAGCTTGATTTTTATTTCTTTGACTCATGGTTGGATATAGTTGGTCGAACTCTTCTTCCTCTAGATAATATAGTAATCCTAGTCTTCTTAACTCCCGAAGTCCTTTAGAAGAATAGGTAAAATCATTCTCCTGAGCTAATTTACTTAGTTGTCTAACCATATTCTGTTTTGTGAATGGATATATTTTTTCTTCTCCATCACTTGTGAAAACATGCATCTTGAATGGTTCTTCTCTTGTTTTCTCGTCCAATGGTTTTTTAATCATAATAAAAGAGGTTTTTGGTACTTCGTTTGGAAGAATAAAATCATGAATTCCTTTATATAGCTGCGGAAGTTGTTTTTCCTTCCTATTAGAATTAGAGTCTTTCTCATAGAATTTTCTCCTATCAAAATAGGGATTTCTTCTACCATCCAATAAAAAATTCGGATTCTTTTCAACCGCAGTTAAATACTCTTTTATCTTTTTTTTCTCTGCTCTAAGATACTCCTTCTCTTTCTGAGATTGTGCTTGATTTTTATTTCCTTGACTCATTGCTGGATATAATCGGTCGAATTCCTCTTCTTCTAAATAATATACTAATCCTAGTCTTCTTAGCTCCCGAAGTCCTTTCACTGAATAAGGAATTTCATTTTGATTCGCTAATTCCTTGAACTGTCTAAAACTATTTTTTGTCTCTTCTTTATTACCAAACACTGGATAAACTTCTTCTTTTCCGTCCTTTGTAAAAACATGCATCTCTTCTTTATCAGAATATTTCTTTATTGCAATAAAATTTATTTTGGTCATAAACTCTCCCCCACATTCCTTTTGATTTCCTATCTCCATAAAGATACCACAATTACTAGTGGCACCCCTTTAAATGCCTTATACAATAACACAAAGAGGTAAGAAAGTCAAGCAAAAAAAAGACTATTAACAAAATGATACTTGTTAATAATCTAAAAACTCTTTATCTTTTTTTGGTCTTTGTTAACACTTTCTTTTCTTCTACTTGATGATGTTTGGTATAACTCTTATCATAAGCATCCGTAAATAAATCAACATATTGTATAGAAATTTTCTTTTTTCTCCACTCAAGCCATCCATTATAACAACCTGCATACTCATCAGGATCAAAATCCTTTATCCTAGATTGAATCTCTTTTATTTGTAAGAAAGCGGCACAGATATTGACATAATCATTATTTTTTACTAATTCAAAAGCAGTATTATACTTTACATTATAAACTTTACAGAAATTTAAGAGAGAGCTTTTTGAATTTTGTTGAGTTAATCCCAAATCGTATGTATCATTCCAAGGATTGTAAGATTGCGTACCACTCGAATTAAATTGTCCTCTTGTTTCTACATCAATGATAGAAAACATAAAGTCTACTGGAAGATCATGGACGATAGATTGTTCATAAATAAAATGTTGCTTTTCTGCAGATAAAGAACATTTTTTATAAATTTTATCTTTTTTGGTAAGTTTTAAATTTTCTAACTGTTTTTGTCTTAATTTAATCTCTTTAATACTTTTACATTCAGAAAAAGTAGTTAATACCTTTTGTTTTTCTTTTTCTAGTCTTTCTTTCTCTGCTTTTAATAATTCCTCTTTCTTTTTTTGTAACTCTTCAATACTCTCCTGGGTAGAAGAGATCTCTTCTCTAGGAGCTGCTGTACTCATAGAAGTTACTTGTGTCGTATTTACACTTTGTTGTTCACTACTTTTTTCGCTCTTCATTCTAAATAAAGCCCCAGATACACCCGTCATCGTTGTTATCGCAATAATACTTCCTATCATAGCTACCTTTTTTAGCTTATAGGATGGTTTTGATTTCTTATCGGGCATAAAAATAGGAAGAAATCTATCTAGATGGTAAATTTTATATTCTTCATCATACGCTTTTTCAATAATCAATCTTTCTAATTCCTTACTTAGTTCTTCTTTTTCAATCTTTTTTAAATCATCTGGTAAAATAGAAATTTCCCTTTTGGAAAG
This sequence comes from uncultured Mycoplasmatota bacterium, assembly GCA_947643295.1. The sequence goes on along the minus strand of CANRVM010000051.1, from coordinate 1,761 downwards.
GATTGCTTTTACTAGTCTCATTGTTTTTTCATCAGAATGACGAAGTTGATAAGCTTCCAAAAATTCTAATATCAAATATTCCAAACGATTCTCCTCATTTTCTAATGCATAGACCATACATCCACTCCCCCTTTAAGCTGCATCATTATACCATATTTTAACTATTTTGTCAAAGACAATTCTTCCAAGGTGCTTGATAAACCGTTATAATGACCAAAAAAGCACCGTTAAAACAGTAACTTTTTTAATAGTATTTCTATCTAATTTTAAAAGAAGTGTAAGGACTACTCTTATAGTTATCTTCTTGGAAATGCCACCATTCTGATTTTAAGGTTTCAAACCCAGCAGAAGTCATAATACTACTTAATTTCTTTGCAACTGCATTATTATACTTTCTTAATGATCTAGTATCTAATGTATGCATTGGGGTTTGGGCAGATAATTGCTTATTATTTTCATCTGTTAGTGTTAAATCAAGTGCTGTTGCACGATTATGCCGAGAGACACTATTTGCCAAAAACCAAGTTGGACCCCAATATTGTCCAGATTTATCATAATCAATCGTCTTTTTCACACTTTTATTAGAATTATACAAATTACGAAAAGAGCGATTAATTTTTACCGATACATCATATGGTCTATACGTATCGTAAATTTTTAAATTATATCCTTGTTTCCTTGCTATGTTATAAGCTTTTTGAAGTTGTTTTGCAACCGGATATAATAAAGGAGCATAATAAGTATTCTTTCCTATTTTTGTGTTGTATTTTTTTGTATACCCATATAAGTTTTCTCCGGTTACTCCTGAGATTTTTTTTCCTGCTGATTTATAAATAGAATGAGAAGCATTTGTAATTTTATATACAGCATCAGGAATCACATCTGGTAAATTAATATAGATATAATCGGAATAGACATAACCAATTGTTCCATTATATTTTACTTTGATATACTTTGTATTTGGATTTTCTTCCGATAATATTACCATTTTTCCACCAGTTGGAACGTTTCCTATTATTTTACTAGAAGAAGTTGCCTTTTTTCGGATATTTAAAGTCTGATTTGCCCAAGCTCTTGCCCCATAAAGGGTAGCACTAAAGTGCCCTACTTTTGCTTGTGCCACACCATTATGATTTAAATAAATATAATCTACATACGTATTTTTTAACTTTTTTCCATTGTTATAGTAATATTTTTTTCCGTTTTTCGTGTACCAACCATTTTTCTTTTTTGTCTTAGAACTTGTTTTCTTTAAGGAAACGATAGTATCTTCCTCGTCCTCTATTTCTACCAAATCCTCTTGTTCCTCTTCTTCTACATCATATTGATAAATATCACCATTTTCAGCTTCACCATAAGAATTGTTATAATTATTTGAAGAATTATAATTTTCTCCTGAAATACTACTAGTGTCTTCCTCATTATTTATTATAATTTCGTAATCTCTTTCTATAATTTGAAAAGAACTACTTCCATTTGTCGAATCATTATCTTCTATTACCCCTGTATAATATTCTTTTTTCTCTGTATGAATCGTATTCTTTTCTGTAAAAGAAAAAAATGCCACTACCATTATCAATAAGACAAAACCCATAAAAACAATATTCTTCTTTCTTTTTGTCATGATAACCCTCCCTTTTTGGTTCTATATTTTACCTTATTTTTTCTATCTTGTCAATTCATTTTACTCTTACCATACATCTAAATGTTACAGTTCAGTCAAGAAAAAGAAAAAAATAATCCACAAAAGAAAATAAACAT
>CANRVM010000050.1 GCA_947643295.1 uncultured Mycoplasmatota bacterium | reverse complement strand
TCCGAAGATTTATTGAAACAAACAAAAAGTTTGTTTAATACTACTATGGTGGAGCTGAGGAGAATCGAACTCCTGTCCAAAAATATCGCTACATAAACTTCTACAGGCTTAGTTAACTAATTAAATTCGCCTAAAATCATAGTAGTTAACAACCAAGATAATAGACTAGTCTATTCAATTCACTTTAGCTATAGACATTACTAAAGTATAATCTACTAAAAATGAATCTAGTTTACTCTCCGTAGATAAGAAAGTAGCTAGATGCTTTGCTCTATACTAGGCAAAAGCTAATTGATTACTGTTTCCAGTTATTTTTGTTTTGATTGTATCGTAATCACACGACCTGCCATTTATGCTCTAATATTCCTGTCGAAACCATATCAGCCCCATATAAAATTATGTAGCTAAATTATACCACATAATTTAAAAAAAATAAAATAATTATTTTTAATATCTATTTTTTAATGTCTTTTCTAGATTTCTTTTTATATCTCTTTCCTTTATTGTTTCTCTTTTATCATAATTCTTTTTACCACGACAGACTCCTAATTCCACTTTTAAAATATTATTTTTAAAATAAAGTCTTAAGGGAATTAACGTTAATCCTTGTAAAGTAATTTTATCTTCTATTTTTTTAATTTCTTTTTTATGTAATAATAGTTTTCTCGTTCTTTTCTCATTATGATTAAAGATGTTCCCCTCTTTATATGGAGATACGAACATATTTAAAAGAAATACTTCATGATTTCTAATTATTCCATAGCACTCTTTTATATTAGCATTTCCTTCTCTAATGGATTTGATTTCTGTTCCTGTTAATTCAATTCCTGCTTCATACTGGTCTTCTATAAAATAATCGTGTCTCGCTTTTCTGTTTATTATTTCCATGGTATCCCTCCCTGTTTTTGTATTATTATACTTTCTTTACCACTTCAAAATCAATTGTTTTTTCCTCTTTACTTGCTCGTACTACTTTCACAATCACTCTCTCACCAATTCGGTACTTAATATGAGATTTTTCTCCTGTTAACGTCATACTCTCTTCATTATAGTGAAAGAAATCATTCATATCTTTAATAGGAACTAGGCCCTCTATTAAATTATCTAACTCTATAAACATTCCAAAATTGGTAACAGATGAAATCATTCCCTCATATTCTTCTCCGATATGGGATTCCATATACTCGGCCATCTTCATATCTTCTACTTCTCTTTCACAATCAACTGAAGCCTTTTCTCTAGAAGATGAATGCTCTGCAACATATACTAACTTTTCTTCCCAATGTTTTAAAGTATTCGTTGACATATTTTTTTCAAATAGATATGTATGTAATAAACGATGGACAGTAGTATCAGGATATCTTCTAATAGGAGAGGTAAAATGAGTATAACACTGACTAGCAAGTCCATAATGACCTAAATTTTCTGATTTATAAATAGCTTTTTGCATACTTCTTAAAAGTAATGTAGATAGTATTTTAAATTCTTCTTTATCTGATAAATATTCAATTAACTTTTGCATTGATTTTGGTTTAAAATCTTTAATATCCCCTGGTATATGATACCCTAAAGTACCAATGAAGGATAAATAGCTTCTAATTTTTTCTTCTTTTGGCATTTCATGAATACGATAAATAAATGGTAAGTTCATAAAGTAAATATGAGTTGCAACACACTCATTAGCAGCAATCATAAAATCCTCTATTAACATTTCCCCAACACCTCTAGGTCTTACTATAATTTCAGTTGGATGACATTCCTCATCTACCAATATTTTAGCTTCATCTACATCAAAATCAATATATCCTCTTCTTACTTTTTCGTTTCTTAAAATATCTGCCAACTCTTTCATTGAACGTAAATCATTTGCATATTCTTCATAACCATTTGGAATGGTATTATCTTCTAGAATACTATTTACGTTTTTATAGGTCATTTGTATTCTAGACTTAATAACACTTTTGAATATTTGATAATCAATTTGTTTACCATTACAGTCAAATTCCATAACACAAGAAATAGCAAGTCTATCTACATTGGGATTTAAAGAACAAATCCCATTTGATAGTTCATGCGGTAACATAGGAATTACTCTATCTACTAAATAAACACTTGTTCCTCGCTCCATTGCTTCATTATCTAGTGGGCTGCTCTCTTTTACATAATAAGAAACGTCCGCGATATGTACTCCTAATTCATAATGACCATTAATTAGTCTTTTAATTGAAATGGCATCATCGATATCTTTTGTATCATCTCCATCAATAGTAAAGATTACTTCATCTCTTAAATCTCTTCTATCATTTATGTCTTCCTCTGATACTTCCATAGGAATATCTTTTAATTGTTCTTTTACATCGTCTGGGAATTCTACATTGATATTATATTTATGTATAATTGATAAAATATCGACACCTGGATCATTCTTATGACCGATTACTTCAATCACTTTTCCTTTATATCTATGATTGGTAACTCTATTTCCAAGTTCTACTACTACTTTATGACCATCCACCGAATTCATAGAGTAATCTTTATCCACTTCTACTACTATTTGAACTTTCTTATCATCTAAAGTAACATAGCCCTTATTCTTTTTAAAATTGATTTCTCCTATATATTTCGTAACTTGTCTTTTTATAATTTTAAGAATTCTTCCTTCTAACCTTTCTAAACTCATTTTGCTAGTGATTTCCACTAAAACAATATCCTCATTTATCGCACCATTTATATTATCTGCACTAATATAGATATCCTTTTGTAGGCCATCTACTTCTACAAAACCAAAACCTTTTTTATTTGTACGCATAATTCCTTTTCTTAAATGGCTATTTTCAAGCAACATATATTTATGTTTATTTGAATGATAAATAGTTATATCTTCTTCCAATTCTCTTAAGACTTCACCTAACTCCTTTATTTTATCCACTTCTTTTATATCAAGTTTGTCTTGTAATTCATAAATAGACAAAGCTTTATCGCTATCTTTTAATACATTTTTAATTTTTTCTTTCATTTTTCCACCTTCATTTATCTTTCTCTTATATTATATAAAAAAAAAGACTAAATTCCTAGTCTTTTTACTCAATAAATGACGCTACTAACGAAATAATAAAAAAGGCAAGTCCTAAACATAAAGTAAGTCTACTGATAAACAGTTCAGAACCTCTTTCTTTTCTTTTCGTAAATAAATCAGAACTACCACCACTAAATATTTGAGCGGCACTTTCGGCTTTTCCACTTTGTAAAAGTACTATGATAATTAGTAGAATCGATATAATTAATAAAGCTGTCTCCATCGTAATGCCTCCTTCCAAATAACTAGTAATAGTCTACCATAAATTGTCTTATATTTCAACTAATTCATTAACAAGAACTACTTGTTTAATTCCTCTTCGATTCTCATTAATTGATTATATTTACAAATCCGATCGGTTCTAGACATGGATCCTGTTTTAATTTGTCCTAAATCTAGACCCACTGCTAAATCAGCAATCGTGGTATCCTCTGTTTCACCACTTCTATGAGAAATCACTGTTTTATAACCATTTTCTCTTGCAAGTTCAATTGTTTCTAGCGTTTCTGTAATTGTACCAATTTGATTTACCTTTAAAAGAATAGCATTTCCAGCATGATAATCAATTCCCATTTGAAGACATTTTTTATTTGTAACAAATAAATCATCTCCTACTAATTGTACCTTATCACCAATTCTTTCTGTAACCTTTTGGAATCCTCCCCAATCATTTTCATCTACTGGATCTTCAATGGATATAATTGGATAAGTATTAACTAATTTCTCATAAAAGTCAATAAGTTCATCTGTTGTAAATTCCTCTCCAGTTGACCAATGGAATTTATATTTTCCTAAATCATTATCATAGAATTCAGAAGCTGCAACATCAATAGCTAAACAAACATCTTTTCCTGGCTCATATCCTGCACGTTTAATTGCTTCTACAATAAATTCAAATCCTTCTTCATTACTTTGAAGATCTGGAGCAAAGCCACCTTCATCTCCTACTCCTGTGACAAGATCTTTTTCATTTAAAACTTTTTTAAGGCTATGGAAAACCTCTGCTCCAACACGAACTCTTTCTGAAATCGTATCTCTTTGAGGAATAATCATGAATTCTTGAAAATCTACTTTATTATCGGCGTGTGCCCCTCCATTGATAATGTTCATCATAGGATAAGGCTCTGACATTTTACCATTACAAAATTTTTCATTTACATATTGATAAAGTGGCTTTCCTTCGGCATTTGCACTTGCCTTTAATGCTGCCATACTAATACCTAAGATAGCATTAGCTCCTAAATTGGATTTCGTATCTGTCCCATCTAGTTCTATCATCTTATAATCTAGTGATTTTTGGTCTTCTGCATCCATTCCAACAATGGCTTCTTTTAATACTGTATTTACATTTTTAACAGCATTTAAAACACCTTTACCATTATATCTAGAACCACCATCTCTCATTTCAAGTGCTTCTCTTTCCCCAGTTGATGCCCCACTCGGTACGGCAGCACGTCCCATAACGCCATTCTCTAGTATAACATCTACCTCTACCGTTGGATTTCCTCTAGAATCTAATATTTCTCTACCTATTACATTTTTTATCTTCAATTTAATCTCTCCTTTTTTTTACAAACGTATTTTTTTAGTATCAATTGTTTCATAATCCTTTAAAGGAACTACCTTAGAAGATGAATTTCTAATGCTCTTTATTACTTATCTCAACCTAATTCTCTTCTTTTTTAATATTTCTAACGTAGTCTTTAAATTCTGCCCCACGAATTTCGCATTCCTTATACTGATCCCAAGATGCAGAAGCAGGGCTCAATAATACTATACCACCTTTTTTGGTAATTTCAACACACTTCTTGAATCCATCTTCTAATCTTTCATAACAATATGTTGGAATATTTCTATTGTTGCCAAACTCTTGCACCCTGTTGCGACATTGTCCTATACCAATAATATTTTTGACATGCTCCATATAAGGATCTAAATCTTCAAATTTCTGTCCTCTTTCCAATCCCCCTAAAATAAGAGTAATATCTTTGTCAAAAGAGGATAACGCAATTTGAGTACATTTAATATTAGTTGCTTCAGTATCATTATAATACATAACACTATCTACCGTATCCACATATTCTAAACGATGTTCTACTCCCCTAAATTCACTAATCACTCTATCAATCATTTCATTATCAATCTTTAATTCTTTGGCAATCATAATAGCACCTAATATATTTTCCAAATTATGTCTTCCTGGAATTTTAATATGAGATATCTTCATTACCTTTTCATCATAGTAATAAATCCACTCATCTTTTAGATAACATCCATTTATCTCATTTAGGCTTGAAAAGTATCTTGCTTTCGACTTTATATTAGAAAGAAGATCCATCACTTCCTTATTTTCAATGTTAATTACAGCAATATCTTCTTTATTTTGATTATGAAACATTCTAGATTTTACTTCTTTATAATGATTAAATGTTTTCATAAAATCGATATGAGCTTCACTTATATTAGTGAATAAAGAAATATTCGGTCTAAATGTTTTTAAGTTTTCTCCTTGCTGACATGATACTTCCATAACGATAATATCACTCTTCTTTAAATCATTCAATATACTACACAAAGGATATCCAATATTACCTGCTAAATGTACTTTCTCCTTTAATGCCTCATGTAATATTTCAAAGTTGTTGTTGTTGTCTTCCCATTTGTTCCTGTAATACCAATTAGAGTAATATCCTCTGGTAGTAATTGAAATGCCATTTCAACTTCATTTATTACTTCTATTTCTCTATTTTTTGCTTCTACTACATAAGGATGGTCAATAGGTACTCCAGGATTTTTAATTAAATAATCAAAGCTATTATCTAATAATCCCTCTGGATGGATACCAAAAATTAATTTTACCCCTAAGTCCTTTAGTTCTTGAATTTGTTCGCTATCATGGAATTTTTCTTCTTTTCCATCGTTTAATATTACTTCATTTTCTCGTTTTGCTAAAAACTTTGCTACTTGATAACCACTACGGGCCATCCCCAATACTAAAATTTTCTTATTTTTAAACATCTTTATCACCTATAATTATTATACTATAAATAATTTCTTTTATCATCTTTATTGAAACAAATAATGATAAGTGTTATAATAAAAACAAATATATAGGAGGTTTTGTAATGAAAATTAATACAATTGAGAAAGAACAGTTTGAAGCTTTTGCTAAAAAACATAAATATAGAAATTACTACCAAACATCAACCTATGCTAGTATTATGTCTAATTTTAATTATGAAATTTCTTATATAGGTATCTATAATGAAGAAGATAAATTAATAGGTACTTCTCTTCTATTATTACAAAATGCATTTATGAAAAATAAAATCGCTTATGCCCCTAGAGGAATTTTATTTGATTTTACTGAGAAGAAAGATACTTTAGAGTTAGTTGAAGCACTAAAAAACGACTTAGGAAGAAAAGGAATTCTTTCATTAAGAATAGATCCAGCAATTCCTATTACCATTAGAGATAGTAAAGGAAATATTATTAATGTTAATAACGAAGCAAATGTCATTATGAAGAATCTAAAAGAAGCAGGATTTTCTTATAAGGGCCAAAATCTATATTTTGAGACAGAAAAACCTAGATGGGAAGCTATAAGCCTACTTCAAAAAGATATCAGAGAAATTTATAAAACTTTTGACAAAAGATGTCGGAATAAAATCAACAAAGCAATAAAATGTGGTATTGAAGTTTATCGAGATGATGAAAAAGATATTACTCAGCTTTATGATTTTATAAAAAGGAAAGAGAAAAAACCTTTTAAATACTATAAAACTATATGTGATCAATTTGCAGAAAATGCTGATGTATTTTATGTAAAATTAAATACAGAACAATTTGTAATCAATAGCAAAAAGTTATATGAAGAAGAGTTTGATAAAAACGAAAAAATTTCAAAAAAGTTCCAAGAACAGGCGCAAAAAAAAGAAAGTAAAAAGGAACTATTTAATCAAAAAGTGATATCGGATAAATTACTAAATATATATAAAAGTAATTTGATATTTGCAACGAATGTTTTAAAAGAAAACCCTAATGGTTTAATAATTGGTGGTGGAATCAATATCATCTATGATAATGCTGCTTTTATGATTACGGAAGGATATGATCCCAAGTATGTAAACTTAAATTCTAATTATTTATTAAAATGGAGAATGTTATGTTCATATAAAGCAGAAAAACTAAAGTACTTTAATTTAAATGCGATTACTGGAAATTTTGATAAAAAAAACAAATATGCTAAACTTAATGAAATGAAATTAGGATTCAATTGTGCTGTTACTGAGTATATTGGAGAGTATGATATTATTTTAAATAACTTCAAATATAATATATATAAAAATTTAAACAAAAAATAAAAGAATTATTATTAAAGAAATTATAATTCTTTTTTTCTCTTTTAAAAATAGTTTAAAACATATAAAAAAAAGAATCAATATACATCGATTCTTTTTATTCATTATTCAACGATTTCAGAAACTGAACCAGCTCCAACAGTACGTCCACCTTCACGAATAGAGAATTTTGTACCATTTTCTAGAGCAATAGAATGAATTAATTCAACGTCCATATTGATGTTATCGCCAGGCATAACCATTTCAACACCTTCAGGTAATGTAATAACTCCTGTTACGTCTGTAGTTCTGAAATAGAATTGAGGACGATAGTTGTTGAAGAATGGTGTATGACGTCCACCTTCTTCTTTACTTAGTACATACACTGCAGCTTTAAATTTATGATGAGGTGTAACAGATCCTGGTTTAGCAAGAACTTGTCCACGCTCTACATCTTCACGAGAAATACCACGTAATAATACTCCAGCATTATCTCCAGCTTGTGCAAAGTCTAATTGTTTTCTAAACATTTCAATTCCAGTAACAACTGTCTTTTGAGTATCCTTAATACCAACAATTTCTACATCATCATTTAGATTTAATTGTCCACGTTCTACACGTCCTGTAACAACTGTACCACGTCCTGTAATAGTGAATACATCTTCAATACTCATTAAGAATGGTTTGTCAGTATCT
>CANRVM010000049.1 GCA_947643295.1 uncultured Mycoplasmatota bacterium | reverse complement strand
CAAATAATTGATAATACCAATAAAGAATTTATGAAAATAATAATCTTATTGTTCGATTGTTATAATTATATAAATGTGATATTATTCTTATAGGAAATACTAACTGTTGAGTACTTGCCAACTTTCTTATGAAGGGAGGCTTGATATTATGAAGAAAAAAGATTTACTAATCTCATTTCTAATATTAATTATCATTTTATTAATAGTCTCTATATTGATACTTATAATAAAAAATAGTACTCAATCTGCAATAGATTAAGTACTGAACTAATTATTTAGGGTAAGTACTCAACCCGCGAAAGTTCAGTATTTCCCTTTTTTATTGTATGAGATTTTCCTCATCTGTATACAATATACCATAAATTTGTTAAAATTTCAATCACTTTGTTCATAGATACTCTTATCCTATATTTTGGTTATTACATTACCAAAATAGGTTTATATATTACTTTAGGAAAAAAAGTCTTTCTATTTTTATTTTATATAGAAAAACTTTTTTCATTAAACTTCTGTTTTTGCTTCCTTTTTAATGTCAATAATGATTGGTAAAACAATTGGGTTTCTTCCTGTTAGCTTTGAAATATAGGTATATAGCTCTGTTGTTAAATTACTCTTAATAGATGCAAAAGTAGAATGACGATCGGATAGCTCTTTTTTTAATATACTGCCTGCTTTTTCCTCGATTTTTCTTAGTAATTCTTCATTTTCATTAATTAGTATGAATCCTCTTGTTGTAATATTCGGCTTGATTAAAAGTTCATGTTTTTTCATATCTACATTAATAATGACAACTAAAATTCCATCTCTTGCCATCATTTGTCTATCCTTTAATACTGCACTTCCAATTTCGCCAATTCGATTACCATCTACATAGATATCTTCTCCTGGCATTTCTTCTCCTTTTGTAATAATATGATTATTAATGGATAATGTTCCTCCATTTTTTAATACAAAAGTGTTTTCTTTTGGAATTCCACATTCGATACCAATATCGGCATGACGTTTTAACATCCGATAGTCTCCATGGAATGGCATTAAATATTTAGGATTCAATAAGCGAATCATTAGTTTCAATTCATCTTCGTTAGCATGTCCAGAAGTATGTAAATCAGCTAGAGCTTTATTGGTATAAACTTTCACTCCTTTTAGATATAGTTTATTAATTGTTTTTGAAATACTAAGAGCATTTCCAGGAATCGCACTAGATGAAAATATAACTACATCATCTGGTCTTAGTTTAATTTGTCTGTGTGTTCCATTAGAAATTCTAGATAGTGCTGCTAATGGCTCTCCTTGAGAACCTGTGCATAAGATAGTAACCTCATTTGGTTTTAATTGATTAGCTTCTTCTGGTGATATTAATAAATCTTTATGATTAATATATCCTCCCTTGATAGAAATATTAATATTATTTTCCATACTTCTACCAAAAATACATATTTTTCTATTATGTTTGTAACAAGATTCAAAGATATGTTTTAAACGATAGATATTAGATGCAAAAGTAGCGATAATAATACGACTATTTTTAAAACGATCAAACATCTCTCCAAGTGCACCATCTACCTTAGATTCTGATGCCGAATATCCTTCATTTAATGCATTAGTGGAATAATTAATAAATCTACTCCTTCATGTCCTAATGTCGCTATTTTATATAAATCAGCCATAGGTCCAATTGGAGTTAAATCTAGTTTAAAATCTCCAGTTGTTACAATTCTACCATTTGGTGTTGTTAGACTAATACCATGTGAATCTGGTATGGAATGGGTAGTGCGGAAAAATTCTATCTCAATTTCTCCAAAAGTTAGTTTAGTGTCTTCGGTATAAACGAATAAATTATCATATCTAATATTTCTATCTTCTAATTTTACTGCTATTAACTCTTTTGCTTGATTTGGTGCATAGATAGCAGGTATGTTAATTTGATTAAGCAAAAATGGAATGGCACCAATATGATCTTCATGACCATGAGTAATTAATAAAGCTTTAATTTTCTTTTCATTTTCCTTTAAGAAAGTAAAATCAGGTAAAACGTAATCAACCCCCAATAGATCACTTTCCGGAAAACTAATTCCCGCATCAATAATAACAATATCGTCTTTATGCATTACACAATACATATTCTTCCCGACTTCTCCTAAACCTCCTAAAACAACTACCTTCGTTTCATTCGGTTTGTTATTCATTTTTTTGTACTCCTTTCGTTTTTTTTTGTTAATTTTATACATAAAAGAACTAACCATGATGATTATACAATAAAAAAGACCTTTTGTAAATATCTTAGAGTGGATAGAAAAATCAATTACTAAATCAATTTACAGTAATATCTTTCAATGATATAATGAAGTTGGTGATAAGAATGGGAATATTTAACAAATTAAAAAATATATTTAAAGATACTAATAAGGAGGTTGTTAATAATAGTTTAAATAATAAAGGTGAAGAAGATATAAAAATTAAAGAACAAATAAGTTCCGATAAATGTAATATAGATACACAAAATAACGGCAATGTCAAAGTTTATGAAAAAGGTCTTACGAAATCAAGAGAAGGTTTTGTATCTAAATTAGTGGCTCTTACTAATAAGTATAAAAAAGTAAATGAAGAGTATTTTGAAGAACTAGAAGAAATATTAATTATGGCAGATATTGGTGTTACTACAGTAATGGACTTTATAGAGCGATTACAAGATAGAGTAAAAAATGAAAAGATAGAAGATCCTGAGTTATTAAAAGAAGTGATTGTTGATGAGTTATTTATTATATATGTAAGTGATGAGGTACTAGTTAGTAAAATTAATTATGCAGAAGAAGGTCCAACTATTATCCTTTTTGTTGGTGTAAATGGAGTAGGAAAAACAACTACCATTGGTAAAATTGCTTATCAATTAAAAAAGTCTAGTAAAAAGATTTTGTTAGTTGGAGCTGATACTTTTAGAGCAGGAGCGATTGAACAATTAAAAAGCTGGAGTGAGAAAGTGGATGTCAGCTTCTTTTCAAAAGAAGAAGGTGCTGATCCATCTAGTGTTGTTTATGATGGATTAGAATATGCCACTAATAATCATTATGATGTGGTGTTAATTGACACAGCTGGTAGATTACAGAATAAAGTAAATTTAATGAAAGAATTAGAAAAAATGAATCGAGTTATTTCTGGATTTATAGAAGGTGGAGCACATGAGACTTTATTAGTATTAGATGCAACAACGGGTCAAAATGGTATCTCTCAAGCAAAAAGTTTTAAAGAAATTACAAATATTACAGGAGTGGTACTTACAAAACTAGATGGAACTGCAAAAGGTGGTATTGTTTTGGCCATTAAAGAAGAGGTGAAAATTCCTGTAAAATACATAGGACTAGGTGAGGCAAAAGAAGATTTGCAAGTCTTTGATATTGAGAAATATATCTATGGCTTATTTAAAGATTTTATGTAGGTGATAAGATGGACGATTATATTTTATATAATAATTTGTATGATTGTTATTTTGAGTTGTTAACAGATAAACAAAGAAAATATTTTGAGGATTATTATTTTAATAATCTATCCTTAGGAGAGATGTCTAGTGATTATCAAATCAGTAGAAATGCTATATATAAACAAATTCAAATTACTACTAAAAAATTAAGGGAATTAGAAGAAAAATTACATTTATTTGAAAAAAAGAAAAAATTGGAAGAAATAATTGACAAAATAGAAGAGAAAAGTGTGAGAGAGAAATTAGAAGAATTATTATAAAAGATGTCAATTACTAAGTTACTTTTCGCTTGTCAAAACATAGTATATCTAGTATAATTGGTATATAGATAATAGAAAAAGTAGAAGAAAAAGAGGGATTTTTAAATGTTTGAGAAAATAGTGTATATTAGTGATAAATCAGCAAATATCAAAGTAAAAGAGGATGTTAGTATATCTGTTAATTTAATGAATCTTCATCTACTATTTGAAGATAAAGACAAAAAAATATTGGGCGAAATTGATGATATGGATGGAAAAATCGTAAAAGCTAGATTTTTAGGAGAAATTGTCAATGGTAGGCTAATGGGTGGAGTTCTTAGAAAACCTTCTTTGGATGCTAAAATAAGAGTTATTGAAAAAGAAGAGATTCCTATTGTTCTTGGTTCTGCGAAACCTGGTTTTATGCCTTTAGGAGTCAGCCCGTTTTATAATGATCATCCTGTTTATTTAAATGTTAATAGTTTCTTTAGTAATCATTTTGCCATTTTTGGAAACAGTGGTGCAGGAAAAAGTTGTGGTGTATCTAGACTAATTCAAAATTTATTCCACGATAAAGGTCTATTTCCTTATAAGTCGAATATTATCATGTTTGATTCCTCTGCTGAATATTATAATGCTTTTCGTAATTTAAATTCAATCAATCCAAATTTTAATTATCGTTTTATTTCTACCAATGAAAAAGAAGGCGTTGGTGAAAAACTACGAGTTCCAATTTGGCTATTAAATGTAGATGACTTATCTTTACTTCTACAAATTACGAATCACTCACAGATTCCTATCATTGAAAGAATGTTAAAGTTATCTCTTATCTTTTCAGAAGATGGTGAAAATGCCAATGATTTTAAAAATCACTTGATTGCCAAGGCTATTATGTCTATTTTATATACCAATGAAACTTCTCCTAATAAAAGAAATGAAATTTTTTCTATCTTAGAAAGTTGTTCTACCAAAGAGTTTAGCTTGGAATCACCTGTTCAAGGAATTGGTTATACTAGAAAGTTTAGAGAATGTTTCTTAATTGATTCCAAAGGAGAATTTTCAGAAAGTGTCTTACTTACAGAGTATGTAACGAGTTTTATTAAAGAAGAATTTGATTCTTATGAGCCAAAGGGAGGTCAATTTTATACCCTTGATACCTTAGAAAAAGCACTTAACTTTACTTTGATTAGTGAAGGGTGGTTAAGAAATAAAAATACTTATTCTGATGCAGTAACGATTAAGGTTCGACTTCATGCTTTAATTGTTGGTGAGTATGCAAAGTATTTCGATGTAAAAGATTATGTTACACAAGAACAATTTTTATCTTCTTTAATTATTAGTAATGGAAAAAAATATCAGTTTGTTAATATTAATTTTGATGATGTGGATGATTGGTTTGCGAAGGTTATTACGAAAGTCTATTCTAGATTAATTTTTGATTTTTGTAAGAATTTAAAAGATCGTGCTTCTATTCCGTTTAATTTGATACTAGAAGAGGCTCATCGATATGTTCAAAATGATACAGATCGTTTCTTACTGGGGTATAATATTTTTGAAAGAGTTGCTAAAGAGGGAAGAAAATATGGAGTCTTATTGGGACTAATTTCACAAAGACCTGTTGAATTATCGGACACGGTTATTTCCCAATGTTCTAGCTTTTTAATCTTTAAGATAAACCATCCTACGGATGTGGATTATATTCGAAAAATGGTTCCTAATATTAGTGATGAAATTGTAGAAAAGCAAAAAACATTACAATCTGGTACTTGTTTAGGATTTGGTATGGCTTTTACGATTCCTCTTATTGTAAAGCTTAGAATGCCAGAACCAGAACCAAGAAGTGGTAACTGTGATGTTGTTAATATTTGGAATGGAAGAGGAGGTAATGTTAATAAAACTGTAGCTCCTGCTACTTCAAGCCATTCTGTACAGCAACCAATTAGTCAATCAGTGACTCCAAGTTTTAACAGTTCGCCAATCATGCCAGGAACTAGTGCTCCTGTAGCTACACAACCAATAATTACAGTTCCTATTAAGGATTCTAATGCAACTATATAGATGCCTAGGGCATCTTTTATTTTACTTCTTTTTTGTAATACGGTATAATAATAATCAGGTGATTATAAATGTTTGAAAATTTAGGAGAAAGACTTCAAAATGTAGTTCATAAGGTAAAAGGATATGGAAAAATAACAGAAGATAATATCAAAGAAATGATGAGAGAAATCAGACTTGCTTTGCTCGAAGCTGATGTCAATTATCAAGTGGTAAAGGAGTTTACTACTATTGTAAAAGAAAAAGCACTTGGCGAAGAGGTACAGAAAAGTATTAAACCAGGTGATTTGTTTGTTAAAATCGTCCAAGATGAACTTACAGAGTTATTAGGTGGAGAAAAAGAAGAATTAAATATCAAGGGAAATCCTGCCATTTTGATGCTTGTTGGACTTCAAGGAAGTGGTAAGACAACAACCATTGGAAAATTAGCAAATTTCCTACGAAAAAAACATGTCAAAAAGCCTTTGTTAGTAGCTTGTGATGTTTACCGACCAGCAGCGATTGATCAATTAAAGCAAATTGGAAAACAATTAAATATTGAAGTTTTTGAAGAAGGAAAAAAAGATCCAGTTGAAATTACAAATCATGCTTTAGTTTATGCAAAAGAAAATAGTTATGATTATGTGTTAGTGGATACAGCTGGAAGACTTCATATAGATGAAGAATTAATGGATGAATTAAAAAATATGACAAATAGTATTCATCCACAAGAAATTTTATTAGTCATTGATTCGATGATGGGGCAAGATGCGATTAATGTAATTGAAGGTTTCCATAATAATCTTCCACTTACTGGTGTTATCTTAACAAAATTAGATGGAGATACAAGAGGCGGAGTTGCTTTATCGGTTAGACATTTAACAAATGTTCCGATTAAATTTATAGGCGTTAGTGAAAAGATGGATGGTCTTGATACATTTGATCCTAAAAGAATGGCTAGTAGGATTCTAGGAATGGGTGATATTGTTTCTTTAGTGGAAAAAGCAAGTGAAGCAATTGATGAGAAAGAGGCCGAAAAAACAGCAAAAAGAATGCAACAAGGAAAATTCGATTTAGAGGACTTTTTATCTACTATGAAACAAATGAAGAAAATGGGACCACTTGAGAATTTAATAAAATTAATTCCTGGGGCTTCTAAAATGGGGCTAAATAATGTTACGATTGATCCTAAACAGATGGCTCATATAGAGGCAATCGTACTTTCTATGACACCTAAAGAACGAAGAAATCCAGAGATTATTAAAGCTAGTCGTAAAACTAGAATTGCAAAAGGAAGTGGTACTTCCGTTCAAGAAGTAAATAAATTATTGCAACAATTTGATCAAATGAAAAAAATGATGAAACAATTTTCAAAAGGAAATTTTAAAATGCCATTCTAGAGGAGGTTTAAGATGAATATATTTGAAAAAATTGAAAAAGCTACTACAAAGAATACATTACATAGGGTTAGAATGATATTAATCAAAGAGTTTCATGAGGAGTATTATGAAAATGTTGCTAATATTTCGTCAAAGATTGAATTATGTCATGAAAAAAGAAAAGATTCAGAAGATAACGATTATTTTCATTACGCAAATATGTTTATTTGGCAAAATGGAATGATAAGTTTTAGTAACATAGGAAATCAGACACCAGCTCAAAGATTAAAAATTAAGAAAAGGCAATGAAATAGTTGCTTTTCTTTTGCTCTATTGGGCATATAAATAGTCAACTAATGTTATTTTGAATAAGATAGGTTAGATAGGAGGAATCATATATGTTTAGAAGAGCAAATAATTTTGATTTTAATCAAACAGTAGCTGGAAATAATAACGTAGTAGATCAGGATATGAATGTAGATATCGATATTACAACTAACAATCAAATGGATAGTCAAATGATGAGTAGCAGTTGTTGTAGTCCAATTAAAGAAGCTGTAAAAGAAAGATGTGTTCATAGAACTATCGTTCATGAAGTTCCACAAGTGTGATAATTTATGATATACCAAATTATTAAGAGAAAATAAGTACAATTTTAAAGGTATTTTAATAAGTATGTCTTTTTGTGTGGTATACTATAAATAAATGTTGAAAGGTTTTGAATATATATATAATTTAAGTGGACTTAGGTTAAATAATGATATGGATGGAACATTGAATGATTCAATTGGCATTTGGAATAGAACAGATTAAAAATTAATTGAAGAATTTGGAAGAATGTTTAATATTTGACAGATTACTATATTGATAGTATTAGCAAATTTATAAGTTTATTAGATTATCACAATCAAGATGGTAAAATAAAAAAATTAGTAAGGAAAAATGGTGGTGTAAATAATGGATATAAATAAGATAAAAAATGAATTAATTAAACAAAAGAAATCAAAATTTAAAGGGAATATTTATCATTATTTACAAGTTAATTTTTCTTATAATTCTAATAAGATAGAGGGTAGCAGATTAACTAGTGATCAAACAGAAGCCATATTTGATACCTCATCTTTCATTCCTAAAAGTGATGATTTAATTAAATTAGATGATTTAACTGAGTCTAAAAATCATTTTAAATTATTTGATTATATGCTAGATAATGTTGATAATGATTTATCTAAAGAAATGATTATAGAAATGAATAAGATATTAAAAAGAAATACGAGTGATGAAGAAAATCCTAGATATA
>CANRVM010000048.1 GCA_947643295.1 uncultured Mycoplasmatota bacterium | reverse complement strand
ATATTATGCGTGCCTTTGTAATAATGAAAAGATATGTATCTAAAACTTTATTAGAACAAACATATATAAATGAATTAGTATTAAAAGACTCAAAAAGAATAGATTTATTAGAAGAAACATTATTGAAATTCAAAGAAAAAAGTAATCATCTATTCTTTGAAGGTCAAATTTATGATGCCTATTCTAAAATACAAGAAATATTTTCACGAGCTAAGGCAAATTTAATAATTATTGATGCTTATGCAGATGTTACTATCTTAGATAGGATAAAAAAATTAAGTGTAAATGTTATAGTGATTACAAAACAAAATGGATTACTTACGAATATGGATATTAAAAAATATAATAATTAGTATCATAATTTAACTATTAAATATAGTAATGCATTTCATAACCGTTATTTTGTAATTGATTATATAAAGAATAAACAAAATGAAAAATATATCATTTTAGATTGTTCTCACTATATCCATAATATGGAATATCAAAAGATATAGGATGAAAGTAAAAAGTTTATAGAAAAATTATAAGAAAATGATAATTAAACCACAGGTATGTGTAATTTAGGAAAAGAATATGGTAGGATTGTTCTTGAAATGAGGGATAACAATGGATCAAGAAAAAATAGGGAAATTTCTATCAGAAAAAAGAAAAGAAAAAAAATTAACCCAAGAACAAGTAGCAGAAAAATTCACGTAAGTATTAATGCAGTAAGCAAATGGGAAAGAGGTATTTGTTTAATGGATATGTCATTATTAAAACCATTATGTAAAATATTGGATGTCAATGTAGTAGATATTTTATCAGGGGAAAAAGTAACATCAAATCAGATGCAAGAAAAGTATGAAGAAAGTATTGAAGACATAGTGAAAATAAATGAAATGAAATCAAAATCGTTTGGCGTCTATGGAATGATTATTTTATATGTTATATTACTTTTATATAAAGTATTTTATGATATTTGTTTCTATGATATTGTTGCATTACTATGTGGTTTTAATACTTTTAAATTTATCTATAAATATAAGTTAGAAAAAGATAAGTCTTATTTTATAATAAGTGCCATCTCCTTTCTTGTTTGCGTTTATATGTTTATCGAATATATTATGGTAACCATCTAGTTTTTTTTCGAAAGTAAATCATATTTAAGATTTTCTTTTTTTGTGCTATATTTAAAGTAAATATCAAGTACATTTTGAAAGGGAAAAGTAGAATTGTTTGGTTATCTAAGAAAGAAAAGGAGTATGAAAAGATGAAAGATAAAGAAAAATTAATTGGGAAAATGATTGATAAACAAAGTGTTTGTTATATTAGTTCTATTGATGTAGATGGGTTTCCAAATACAAAAGCGATGTTGAGGCCAAGAAAAAGAAATGGAATAAAGGAAATCTATTTTTCAACTAATACCTCCTCTTTAAAAGTAGCTTCTTTTCGAAAGAATAAAAAAGCTTGTCTCTACTTTTGTGATAAAAGATTTTATCGTGGAATCATGTTAAAAGGAATTGTTGAAATACTAGAGAATCAAGAAATAAAAAATGAATTATGGCAAATGGGAGATATCATGTATTATAAAAAAGGAAAAACAGATCCTGATTACTGTGTAATAAAATTTACTTCTATTTCTGCTAGATATTATAGTAATTTTAAATCTATTGATATAGAAATATAGTTTTTTCCTGTTTTTTGTGTTACTATTGATTTAGAAATCTTTCATTTATTTATATTTGAAAAATAGTTTGGATATTATCCTTTAGAAGGAGGCTGTTATTATGTTAACACTCGTAAAACCATTATTAGAACATAAAGAACAATATAAAGAAATGATAATGGAATGGCAACAATATGGTGGCCCTTATGTCCCCTGTATTATCGAATATGATTGTAGTATTCCAGTTAATGAATTAGATTATGATGCGGTATTAGAGGTTGTAGATGATTATGGGAAAGGTAAAGTATTTGAGTATGATGAAGACTTTGTTAAAAGTGCTGATTTTTACTTTTTGTTTGATCATAATCATCTTGTAGGTATGGGAGAAATCATATATCCAGTAACAGATACTTATGAGTCGATTGGACAAATTATAATAGGCATTAGGCCATCCAAAAGAAATAAAGGATATGCAACCAAAACAGTAAGATGTTTACTAGAGATACTAAAAGAGAATAAGGTGAGGAATGCTATGGTTATTCATGATTTATCGGATGATAGTAGTAATAAAATAATGAGAAAATTTGGTTTTGAATACGATCATAGTGAGATTTCAAAAATTAGTCAACAAAAAATAAAATATTATACAAAAAAGTTAAGGTAGTAATTTCAAATGATAAATTAGACTTTTAGATAATAAAATATATTTAGCAAAGGAGAGAATGGTATCATGAAAAATAGAGTTGTTCTTATGTGGGTGATTACAGGTATTTGTTTCATTCTAACGGTTGTTTTCTGGTTTTTTATGAATCAAACAGAAGTAAAATATGAAGAGGTGACAGCTGTCGTTACGAACACTTCTAGTAGGGAAGTTATTAATAAGAAAACTCACAATAGGACTACCTTTTATGAAGTTAAAGTAGAATATAAAGGAAAAGAATATGAACTACATAATGTTCATGGACTAGCAGGATATAATAAAGGGAAAAGTGTAAAAGCACTCCTTTCAAATAATAAGTTATACGCTAACGTCGAGGGAATAAAATCTACTTCACCTATTGCAATTGTGTATTTTGTATTTTTATTTGGGACTTTTGGAATGATAATGGCATCGGCTACTTATATGTCAAAATTAAAAGAAAATAAATTGAAAAATCAGTAATATTTTTAAGGATACTTCCTTTCAGTTGGAAGAGGTTAGAAAAAATAAAAAGAATGGTACTGTAAAAAGGTGATAGAGATTGAATAAAATTTTTGAAAGAAAAAATAATGATGGGAATATTTCATAAAAAAAGAAAAAAACAAGAAAGTCAGAATATACCACTTGATATTCAAAAAGCATTTGAAGAAAATTTAAAATATATATCTAGTACAGAAATAGATGTAAATGCTATCAAAAAACAGTTTGTAAAAACAAATACTAGATTTTATTTAACAATTGGAAAGGTTCATTGTCCAACAGGTAATATTATTGTCTCTGATCCACTTGCGTATCTACCCTCCAATCATTTCTCTCCTGTTCTTGATGTTCAAATACCAATTGGAGAATACCCTGTAGAAGTTTCTATTTGTAGAAGTAATGAAATAGGGCTTCGTATGTGTACCGTTAGATTGAAAATAAAAGAAACAAACGCTATAGAATATAAGCTAGCAAATCCCACGAAAGAAAGTGCTGCATTTGAGGGAAAAGATGGGGTATTAAGTGGATTTCCTGTTGACGCTGGTATGATTTCTATTTGTGATCAACAAGTAGCAAAAGAATATAAGGATTTCTTAGATAATTGGCATAAAAATAATCCTAATGGAAATCACTATGACGACTATTTTGCGGAGTTTTTTAAAGCAAGTGAAGAAAAGTTTCCACAGTATCAAAGAGAAGATGGAGATTTTATTGAATGGGAAAATCCAAAAACAAAGAATAAATTAGTTATGGTGGCCAGTGGCTTTGGAGATGGTTTTTATCAGAGTTATTGGGGATATGATTCAAAAAATGAAGTGTGTGAATTAATAGTACCTTTGGTAAACCCTGATTTATTTGGATTATAATTTGAAAGAGGAGAAGAAATGATGCAAAAGGAAATATTAATGATTACAGGAGGAACCAGTGGATTAGGACTAGAAATAGTAAGGCAAGCATTAGAGAAAGGATTATATGTTTGTAATCTAGCAAGAAACGAGCAAAAAATGAAAGAGTTAGATGCTACTTTTAAAGAAAACTATAAAGGTTTTATTGGAGATATTGCAGATGAAAATTTTATTCGTTCATCTATTGATGAGATTTCAAAGATAGGAAATATCAAATATTTAGTAAATAATGCTCAGAAAAGTTGTTTTAAGAAACCAACTGATTATACTTCTTTGGATATCGATATTTCATTTGGGGGACTAAAAGGAATGATTTTATGTACTTCTAAAGTATTAGAGGTGAAAAAGGAACAAGATTTAAAGATTGTTAATATTATGTCATCTGCTGCATTAAAGGGGAATAAACAAGAATCATTATATTGTGCTACGAAATGGGGAGAAAGAGGGTATACAGAAAGTTTAAAAACGGAATATAAAGGAACCACTGTAAAAGTAATAGGTGTTTATCCAGGAGGAATGGACACTAACTTTTGGAAAGATAATAGAGAGTATGTATCAAGTGAAAAATCAGATACCTTTATGAATCCAAAAGAGGTTGCTACGGTGATATTAGATGCTATGTTAAATCATCTAAATGTAAATATAGCGGATATTACGATAGAAAGAAATTAGAAAAAAGGAGAATGGAAAATGATAAAAGAAAGTTTAGCACCAGAAAACAGTGCCGAAATTATGGGAGCATATTCTCATGGATTGAAGGTAGATTTAGGAAATAATAGAGAGATGATATTTGTAACAGGACAAATTGCTCAAGATGCGAATGGTAATGTTGTTTGTGAGGATATTGAAGGTCAAACAGAATATGTATTTCATTGTCTTCAAGATATTTTAAACGAGGCGAATGCTTCTTTAGATGACGTTGTAAAAACACAAATTTTTTTAACAGATATCAATGACTTTGCAAAAGTATCTCCTATTAGAAATAAGTATTTTGCAAATAGTAGGCCAGTAAGTACTTTAGTAGAAGTAAATAGCTTAGTAAAAAAAGGTTGTAAGATTGAGATTGAAGTAATCGCCATAAAGGAAAATTAGAATGAAACTATATGTTGTTAGACACGGACAAACAGATGGTAATGTGAATAAAATCATGGATGGAATTCGTGATATAGACCTAAATGAAAATGGCATAGAACAAGCAAAAGCAACAAGAGATGCTTTAAAGAATGTAAAATTTGATTTTATCATATGTTCTCCACTTTCTAGAACGAAGCATACCATGGAGATTATTAATGTAAATCATACAGAAGTAATATTTGATGATCGAATCAAAGAAAGAGATTGTGGTGAGTTTACAGGAAAAGGGTTTGATAGTCTAGATAGGGATTTATATTGGAACTATTATGATAAAACTTCTTATGAAAAAGCAGAAAGTATGGAGCATCTCTTTCATAGAGTTTATAAATTTTTAGATGAAATAAAGGAAAAATATCAAGATAAAACGATTTTGTTAGTTACACATGAGGGGATAACGAAAGTTATCAACTGCTATTTCCATGGAATTCCAGAAGATGGTAATCTACAAGGATTAGGTTTGAAAAATTGTGAAGTGAAAGAATATTTATTATAAAAAAAGCTATAAGGTAGTAGCTCTTTTTGTTTGGATAAAATTTTATTTTATAATCTGCCCATACTTAGATGTTTTAAGTTTGTACAAAAGTTTCTGTTTTTTCTCTTCTTCTATTGGAAGGCCATATCGTAATCGTTGTTCAAAAGAATATTTTTCTTTTGCCTTTTTCAAGGCTTCTTGTTCTACTTCATCATACCAATCAAAAGAAGAAAGAATCTTATTATCTTCTATGGAATCTACCGCTTCTATAAATTGAATGGTAGGAGAAAACGTATCTTGATATGCTTCAATAGTACTTTGTAATTTTCTGTCTCCTAAATATTGTTTGGTACTTGGCAAAGAAAGAGAAGCAATCGTCTTTAACAGCATTTGGTAAGAATCCATATCCGCAGTTCTTTCTCGTGGATCATACTTGTAATTTTTTACATAAAAAACTGTTCTTGCTATGATTCGAAGTAATTCTTCTAATTTTTCATCCTTAGTTTTTTTAGAAGTATCTTTTTTTCTAGGAGTACATGGTTCTAGTATTTTTGCTTCAAAACTATCTTTCTTTTCTTGTAATGTCTTTTCTTGATTCGCATGGCACAATTCATGTAATATTCTTTGAGTATAAAGGATTGTTTTAAAATAAGGCATTTCATCAGAATTTAGATTGATACGGTCAATAGCTTGGTAAATCTTAGGGATTTTATCAATGTAGACGGTAATATCATGATTTATAAAGTTGTAGGTTAAATCCGCAAATTCTTCTTCATTGGCTAGGGAAATACTGAGTTTGTTCTTTTCTACTTTTCTTTTTTCTCCTGTTTTTAAAAAGACGGTGTTTCCGATATATGGATTTAGTTCCATAGAATTTGCAACTATTTCTATTAACTGATCAATATAGGAACGGTCTATCATACGATTTTTTCTCGAGTAATCATAGACTAATTCTAATATTTCTTCTTCCATATATAAATCATCTCTTATCTTCTATTTTTATACATTTTTTTGGTAAGAATAGAATATCACAATCGATTATATTGTACAATAAAAAATATACAAAGTATTTTAGTAAGTAATTTTTAATTTTATGAGATAAATTAAAATCATTTTTTTGATGTAGTAATAGAGAATACTTGATTTTAGAAAATGTCATGGTATAATACGAAATTATGAAAAGAGGTCAATTATGGATATTTTAGAGGAAAGCAAAAAAATCTATACCAAACAAAGAATGCAAAATAACTGTTTTGGAGAGGTTGATACTGCTTTCTTGTTTACAAATGAAATGATTAGTGGATATATGAAAGATTTAGAGGGAAAAAGTATTTTAACCGTTGCTAGCAGTGGAGATCATTATTTTAATGCTCTATTAAAGGGTGCTACTAAAGTTGATATGTTTGATATTAATTATTGCAATAAATTAGTTATTTATTTAAAAAAAGCAGGATTTGAAAACTTAAATTATGATGAATTTTGTATGTTTTTTGGTCTTTATGATATTCATCATATTTTTGATTATGATATTTATAAAATGTTTCATCACTCATTAAATGACGAAGCAACTATCTATTGGAATTATCTATACGAATTAGCAAAACATCAAGGATATTCTATTTATGAGTCTGATATTATCGCAGATTATCATGATCATTACGAAGAAGTGATAGAAGCCAATGCTTATTTTAAGGAAGAGGAATTCTTAATATTAAAAAAGAAACTTAAGGAAATACCAGATATCTCTTTTACTCATGCAGATGTCAACGAATTACCATTTTTACTTCACGAAAACTATAATTCTATGTTTTTATCGAATATTGGAACTTATCAAAAGAATACTACTTTTATGAAAACGGTGAGGAAACTATCGAAACATTTAAAAGAAAATGGAGAAATATATTTTGCCTATATCTATGAAAATCCAGGAAAAAAAGATTTGTTTTATAGTAAGTTATTAAATAGTTCTCATTATAGAGTGGAAAACATCTCTTCAAAATTAAATGGTGGGCAAGCACATAAAGTTTATATTTATAAGAAGTAACTGTAATCAATTAAAAAAGAGTTTGTAGGAAAAGAAGTATTCTATAATAATGCATACAGGGGATGATTGTATTGAAAAAAGTACTCTTTACAGATTTATTTGGTACCTTGATTAGTTTGGACTCCTATAATGCCAAAAATCTCTATGGTAGCTATGAAAAAGAATTTGAAATAGTTAGTAGATATATGAATGAATTCTTAAGGGAAGATAATTATATAGCTATTGTTACAGAACCAGGGGGACACGGTAATTTTGGTAAAGTATTTAATGACCAAATAGCAAGTTTAAATTCTAATATTAAGGAGGAATTCCGTTCTAATCTGGCTTATTATCTACAAGGAAATGGTACTATTTCGAAGGAAAATCAGATTAAAAAGGAAAAAATAAATGGAAAGCTATGTTATATTGGAAAACATCCTTTTATTGGAATAGCAGTGAATAAAAAAGAAGAAGCTATAACGGATTTTCTAAAAACAATTCCGATGCCTTATTAAATATATGGTATTGGAGATAGTGCCAAAGATATTCCTATGCTTTTAAAAGTTCAAGAATGTAATGGCAAGAGTTCTTTGATAGATACTAGGCTTTATTCTTATCAATCTAATTTTACATCCAAGGAAATGATAGCCAAGGAGGTAGAAGCAGAATTTCATTTTGAATTAAGAGAGATTTTGAAAAAACGCTCATTTGAGGAAGTAAAAGAAGGAATCATAAGTGAGGCTGGATTGGAATTATTTGTTCGAAAAGAGAAGCGAAAACAAGATTTATATCAATTGTTAAGGGAAGGTAAGTTGGATTTAGAAGAATTGATGAAAAACTATAGTAAATATATTGAGTGTAAGAATTATGAAATAGAGAATGAGAATCAAGAGTTAGAACATCCTTTTTATGAAGATTACCCTTATAGTAAAGACCTTATTCAACGTGTTATGGGTATGCCTTGTTATCCCACTTTTACGAAATATTATACAAAAGTCCTAAAGAAAAAATAGTTTTGATTATTTTAAAATGCTCAATTGAAAAGGTAAATGCAACTTCGAAAGGTTAAATGCAACATTTT
>CANRVM010000047.1 GCA_947643295.1 uncultured Mycoplasmatota bacterium | reverse complement strand
TTTTATGAGGATTTTTTTCAACGTTCATACTTTCACCAGTTAATATTGATTCATTCACTGTAAAATTATGACATTCAATTAGTCGCATATCGGCACTTACTTTATCACCTGATGCAAGTAAAACAACATCTCCCTCTACTAAATCAACCGAATCGATTTCGATTTCTTTTCCATCTCTTAATACTTTATTTTTTACGGTAATAATTTGAGATAAGCTATCGGCATTTTTCTCTGCTTTATACTCCTGAATCGAACCAATCAACAAATCAATTAAAATAATAAAAATAATTGCAACCGCATCTACTATTTCTCCAATCAAAAAGGAAAAAATAACAGTTATCACTAAAAGTAATACAATAGGATCCATTAGTTCTTCTAATAAAATTTTAAAAAAGCTCTTATTTTTTTTCTTTGGAAGAACATTTTTTCCATATAATTCTAATCTTGTTAATGCTTCTTTTTTACTTAATCCCTCTTCTTTTGTATTTAATTTCTGATATAATTCTTCTATCTCAATATGATTCATGTAGCACCTTCCTATTCTTT
Organism: uncultured Mycoplasmatota bacterium; assembly: GCA_947643295.1. Next base: position 7,986 of record CANRVM010000047.1, on the reverse strand, counting down.
AAATAGTATATCAAAAAATGATAAAAAAAAATAGATACTAATTATCTAGATTTTATCTTTTCTCCTCAAAGTCGCCATCTTTTCTAATAATTTCATAAGGATGCTCTTCTCGATACTTTTTTCTTTCTTCCGCTTCCATATGTAATAGTTGAATGGCTTTATCCATATGTAGAATACCATCCAAATGATCCATTTCATGGGATACTACCGTAGCAGGAAATCCTTCTAATATTTCATGATGCTTCTTTTGGTTCTCATCTTGATACTCAATTTCAATTTTATAAGGCCTTTCTACTAAGGCAAAATTATCCATGCAACTAAGACAAGATTCCCAATACCTAGTTAATCCTTCTCTTTTTTTAATAACTGGATTAATCAAAATTTTTGACTCGTTATAATCCTCGTCATCCAAATGATTTAAATTTGTCTTCTTTAAATAAACAAGACGTAAAGGAATCCCTAATTGGACAGAAGCCATTGCCATACAGTTCTCAGACGTTTTACAAAATTCATCTAATACTTGTAAAGCTTCTTTATAAGAATCATCTTGAAAATCAACTGGTTTGGATACTTGTCTTAGATATTCTAAGTCTTTTTCAATGGTTTTTACTTTTATTTCCATTTTCGCAACACTCTCCTATTGTTTTCTATTTTCTTATCTAAAATTTAGCTCTATATTACGAATAGTAACCATAATATTTAAAAAATATGATAAATCTTCATACTACTTTATAAAACTATATTTCATTTATACTATCAAAGATAGTCTCTTTTATTGTATGAATTTTTTTATCTATATGCAATATAACAGAAATGAGAGTACGTTAACAAGCTATTTTCTGTTTATATTTAGTTTTTTTATTTCTTGAACGTTTTTTTATAAAAATAATCATCTACTTCATATATTGTTTTACCATAGGAAAAATCTAAAAAAATCTTCTAAAGAAAGTGCCTCCTTAATATAATCTTCATGTGAATAACCATCATTAGAAAAAAGAATTGGAGTTCCAGAAGTATGATATATAAATAGTTTATTTGTAATTCCTTCTCTTTCCATATATTAGTGTCAAAAAGAAACTTAACTTTCATATCATGAATCTTATATAAAAATTATCATTACATTCATATATGACAATTTATGTATTAAAACATAAGAATGTACCATTACTTTCTATCTTTCTAAAACGAAATTTTTTTCATAAGGAAAAGTATATTTAGAGACAAATTCTTAACTTTTACAAAGACTTGAAATTTTTTGAATCTTTGGATGCACAAAATGAAGCCCAATTTTTCCTAAAAAATTCTATATTTGTTGTTAAAACATCAATTGCTGTTTCATAATCTTTATAATTTGTAAAGACATTAAAAGGACTTTCAAGGTAAGCGATTTTCTGAGTATCTATATACCTTTTGTATGCTAAACTTTCTTCCCATAAATAACCATTAGGATTTAGACCACCTACCATATATGCTGCGGATTTACAAGCACAACGACCTTCAGCCGGATCAAAATATATTATTTTACAATCTTCGTCATCTTTTTCCCAATATCTTGGCTCAATATAATTATCTTCAAGATTTCCCTTATCATTTGTATAAAAACTAGTAAATGAATCCTGATAATTAAAATCAAATTGTATGCCGTTCCTGAAATATCGTCCTTGCTCGTCCTTTGGTGTGAAACCACAAACAATATTTGAATTTTCTAAAGATTGTTGCTCATCTGGAACATTTATATAAAATAAAACATTAGCATTTTCAAAACAAAAAACTTTGGTTGAATTACATGAGCCAAAAAGGTAATGTTCCGCTGTAAAACCTTCTTTATTTTCGTTTTGATTTAAGGCCTTCTGTAAATTTAATGCTTCCTCACGTAAACCTTTTAGATTACTACTTACTATTTCATAATCAGAATTATTTCCTAATATGGCTTTTCTTTTATACCACTCAGGGCTTCTAGCTATTATAGGAAATTCAACACGTTTAATAGTTTTCTGTAGGCCTTTTAAGTTAGTTATTAATTTATCTAATTCTGGTTGCAAAGAAGAAGCGGAATCAGGCCAATCCTGTAAATATTTCTTACTTGATTCATAAGTATCAAAAGCCTGTTTATACATTTGATTATATAATTCTGCATTAGCAGACTTAGGTATTATTTGTTGTAACCCTAATATGTGATTATTAATCTCAATAAGTTCTTTCTTTTTTTGTTCTGGTGTCGTAACATACTCAAATGTTCTAACATTTAGCTTTTCTATTATATCATTAAGTTGTGTTTGCGATGTAGTTTTAGTATAATCTTTTAAGCACTCTAAATTATTAGAAAAAGCTCCCCATATCTCACGAAAAATAGTACCATTTGCTTCTGTTAAAAGACTAGGAACTTTATCTAACATTTGTTGGTAAAAAGAATAAAGATTACTAGCTTCAACATGTATTTCGTTCCTTTGTTCATTAGAACTCGATTGCTGAAATGCTACTATTATTTTTGTATTTTCAGCAATTATAGAATTTATCATTCCTATAATTAAATTAGTATGCATAAATTTCACTCCTTCATTTCAATCATTATAGCATAAATAATATATATATCAAATATTATTTCGCTGATCAATATCTTTCATTATTATGAATCATTCATAGTATTCCACTAATTTGGCAGGATATATTTCAAATAGACCAAACTTTAAAACTTCTAACTCAAAAGGTATGAATTCCTTTTCTATTTTCTTTTTCATGTTCTCTATCATTTGTTTATCTTTACTGATATGAATAGTAATATGAAATGGAAAAGAATTTGGATGGTAGTAATCACTAGGATACTTATCATAGATCTCTTTCTGAATCTTTCTTAACTCTTTATTTTCTTTCATAGAAAAAACTAAAACATAACTAGTTTCCTTCCCCCCTAGTATCTCGAGTTTATCTATTAAAACTTTTACATTTTTAAACTCTTTTGTTCTTAAAAATTCTTTCACTTCTTTTTCTTTTTTGATATCAAAAGTATATAAAGTAAAATGATAAGGAAGAGTATCTGCCTTTTCTCTATCCTCTACTCCTTTTCCATAAGGTACTTTGCATAACTTATGAGAAATCTTACTTGTATACTTTGTAATTTTTGCTTCATTTTCTTTATCTAATATGGAAATTAGAGTAATTCGCTCATTCATCCTTGTTACTTCCCTTCTATTAAAATACTATGATTAATATGATTTCTCATTTGATACCCATTGATATGATATGGTGGTTTCGGATACCGATACAAAAAGAAAGAATCTTTTTCATAATTTTTTGGTATGATAGAATTTTTTAAACCATCTTTTATAAATTGCTTTTTAAAATCGCTTAATAGCTCTTCTAGATTTCTATATTCATAGATTCCACTATGATTATCAAATCTTGGTTCAAACCAATAAACTTTATTCTCTTTATAAAATACCAAGATAGAATGACTTGGGCAACCTTTCTTATCATCGTAAAACAAATAATAAGTTTCATATTCTAATTCCGTCTCTGTTTCAAAAAAATAACGAGCAAGTTCTGTCATATCCCAACAGATACCCTTTTTGTTTTCTAACAACTCTTCTGGGGATTGAAGACAATAAGTAAAAGCATCATTTACTCCATCCTGTTTTTTGCCATCTTTATCTAACCATCCATAAGTTATTTCTTTTTGCATAAACGAGAATAAATCCTTCATAGAGAAAATCTGATTTCTTGTAAAAATAGTGTTCTTATCCATATAAAAATCACTTTCCTTTTCTGCTTATCCTCATTACTATTTTTCGTTTCCTACTATCAAAAACTACTCTTCCTCTAAAAATAACACTTTTCTTATCATTTGATATCTTTCTTTTAATAATTCTTTCGTATTGGGACTAAGTTTACTATAATCTTTTTCTAGCTTTTTCTTTACAAAAACAGTACCTTCTCTTACATTTAATCCTAACTGATGAAAAGCATTACTATATAGTGATGGAATAAAATCAAAATGAGATATCACATCGGCATCGGCAACGATTTCTTCTTCTTTTGTCTTTCTAGGAAATTCACTCATTCCTCTATGATTTAGGACGCACTGTTTTACTCTTTCTATTTTATCCATGGGATAATGATATTTTAACAACATTTCCTCAGCTATTTTCGTACCATTGATATGATGGTCTTCTACTTCACCTTCTTCTAAAATAATAGCAATATCATGAAGTAATGCTCCAAGTTCTACAATCTCCATATCTGCATTCTGTTTTTTAGCTAAATTTAGGGCATTTTTTACTACATACCTAACATGATCATAGTAGATATCGAATCCATCTTTTTCCTGATGATTTTTATTTTTCTCCATTACTTCTTGTCTAATTAGTTCAACAATATTCATTCTATCACTTCCTCTCATCAAAACTTAGAAAATCCTTTTTAATATTTTGTAAAACTTCTTCACTCACTTTGTGTTTGGTTAAAGATTCTGTAAGTGGAAAATCTACATCAACCCATTCCATACCATGTCTTATCACTACTTTATCATATCTTGGAATTGCTTTAAAATGAACAAAAGTATCCTTCATCATATCGGCATGATAATTAAACTTAACCGCACCATATAAAGTAGTACAAGCTCTTTCAAAAAATTGACAAACATCTGGAAATTCAGCCATCTCTTCTTTTGTCACGTCGCTTAAAGACGTACATTCTCTTTTGAGTAAAATAACACAACTTCCTATCGTAACAGGAACAGGTCTTACCATAAGAATCCAGTAACGAAATTCTTTTATAAATAAATCTTCACGATAAAAGCGACCAAAAAATTCGTACATAACCTTTCACCTCTTATTTAAATTAGACCTACATCTTCTAACATTTTTTTATGATCATAAGAAAGTTCCATATTTTTTATTTCTGCACTTGTAAACCATCTTACTTCATCACATTCACTAACAGGGCTTGGCTTTCCACTTTTTACCTTACAAAAATGAGGTAGACAAATAACAGTTTTTGTTGGATGTCTTCCAATTTTATCATAATACTTTCCTGTATACTTAATATCTTCAATCTCTACTCCAATTTCTTCTTTCACTTCTCTTTTTAATGCATCCACTACTTCCTCATTCCATTCTACCATACCAGATACAAGTCCCCAATAACCATTAAAATTTTTTCCTGTTCTATGAATTAATAAGATTTTCTTTGCCTCATTCACGAAGATAGCATCCACCCCTAAATAAGGTCTTTTTTCTTTCATATCATGTTCTCCTTTACAAATAATGCTTATCACTTTCTCTACTTCATTATACCATAAAAAAAGATTATTGTACCAATATTAAAAACATAGGTATTTTTTAGTACCTACATTCTTTGAAAATGATGATAATCTACTTATTGATAATCTCTGCTTTACATAATGATACAAAAGCTGGATTACTATTATTATTTCCTACTACTACCACCATACCATATTCACTTCTTGCAATCATTCCTTGGGCTACGGTTTGTCCTCCTGCATTAATATCCACTCCTGTCGTTCCTACTGGTAAATAAGAACGAGCCGCCGCTTCACAATTTGCATCACAACCTGTTGGAGTTGGAATTGGTGCTGGTAAATAAGTTATTGAATCATTATAAACACTACTTGTCACTGTAATCGATGCTATTCGGCAAATAGATAAAGCTTCTTCTGGAACTCCTTGATTATTTACTAATTGAAACAAGCCAGAATCAGGATTATTATTAGGCCCCGGTAATAAAGCTCCTGGTCTTCCACTCGCATTATTTCCACTTTCCATAGCTACTATTAAGTTATCATTTGGATATAATGTGATTAATTGTTGAATAATATTTCTCATTTGGTCTACACAAAAACAGGTAGTAGAATTGGCATTACTTCCTGTTGGCCCAATTGGTCCTGTTGCTCCTGTTGGTCCACCTGCTGGCCCCGTTGGACCTGTCGGCCCTGTTGGTCCTAAGCAAAAAACACATTTTGGCATACAAATTTCATCTTTTGATCTATTACAACCTCCAAAGTTTTCTTCGCGATTCATAATTTTCACTCCTTTCAAAGTATCTTATGAATTATTTTAAAAAGTAACAATTATAAATATAGTATTTTTTCTCCACAAAAAAATCACTAAATTTCTATAGTGATTTTTTACAAATCTTTATTTGGATATTTTTTATCTTTCCAATACCACCATTTTAGTTTTTCTGCATCATGAGAAGTATGTTCTGCATAGTAAACAGCCATACGAAATACATAGAGCTGGCATCGATCTTCTTGATATTTCTTGACCTCACAATCCTTTAAATAAAGTTGTTCTGGATTTTTTCCTACTAAATCCTCTACACAAGTAATTCCGATTTTTATTAAATCTTCTTTGGTATTTTTTCCAACATTAGGGATTTTTATTAAGTCTGTTTTCAATTTATCTCCTACTTTGTAGTTCCCTTTTTTACATTTTCTATAGAAGTACCAGATAAGGTCTTTCCTTCTAATAATGAATATAATTTATCTTCTCCAATGACACGTTCTAAATGATTTTGTAAGTTATTATCATTTAAAATTAATCTAGAAATAGCTACTGAATTTTCTCCTCGTAATACTAGGGCACCCTGATGTTTATAATAGAAATCTGGCAAATGACTAGTTGGAAAACTAATTCTATAATTGAAATCAGAGTTTCTAAAATAGTAAGCATCTCCCATTCCAGTGCAATCCACTGCATCCATTAACACAGCTTCATCCCTTGTTGACCATAAATCACAACTAGATGGATACCCATCCACTTCTTGTTTATCTTTCATTATCTCAACAAGAATATTCTTCTCATTTAATTGATTTAGTATATAATTCCTTACTTCTTCATCATTAAATTTCTTTCCTAATAGATTGGTTCTTTGTAAAGCAACCATTCTGGCATCCCATAAATCAACACCACTTCTAATATCATCTAACGTAACATCTTGATCTACAAAAAGTAAAAACCCATCCCAAATAAATTTAATATCTCTTTTATTAGGCTCAATAATATTAGAAGTAAAACCATTATCAAAGAAAGCATAACACTTTTTTCCCTCTAATCCCTCTAAAGAATAATTCACTTGTTCATAATTTCTAACCGAATAGAAATCTGGTAATTTATTCCTATCATAATCCATAACATTCACCTCTTTTTTTATTTTACATCATTTATGACGGTATTGTATATCTTTTGAAACATTTGATAGTATTCTTCTAATTCTTCTTTTGCTTTATCAAGAGTAAGAAGTTGATACTTTTCCTCTAATTTTGATTTTAACTGTTCTACTTGAGATTGAATATCCTCTCCTCTTCTAGCAAGCAAGTTTAGATACTGTAAAACTCCTCGTGGATGAATAAAAATATAACAATCAGCATTGGATACCACTTCTGCTTCTTTATAGCGAAATGGCACTTTACCATGATGTGCTTCTACTCCATTAATAATTTTATCTACCTCTTCTTCCGTTAAGTCATAATCTTTTAAAAATTCTTCTGCAAATTCTACTGCCATAGCTGTATGTTCTCCAATGTTTCCTTTTTGTTTTGCTTCTTTTAATTTGATATCCATAAGGCATATCGAAATAGCAACGATTTTCTTATCAACCTGATAAAAACTAGCTAATTCTTCGCCTTTTCTTAGCGAGAAATCTAATATTTCAGGCATTGCCACATTCTCTTTTGCTATTTTTAAGACATCTTCCAATAATTTTTCCTTGCTACTCATATATTCTCCTCACTTTCCTCTTTCAAAACTCTTTCTAGCTTCTCAAACAACTTTGTATATTTTTCTTTATAGTAGGAATCTTCGTTTAATAAGATAGCATCTAATCCCTCTTTAAGAGAAAACCATTTTATTTCATCTAATTCCTCTTTTTGAATGGTAAACTGATTTTCTTCTAAATTGGTTCTTAGATAATAAAAATACGTAACGTGAGAATTTTTAGGAAAGATTTCTATCTTCTTCTTTTCTAGAA
>CANRVM010000046.1 GCA_947643295.1 uncultured Mycoplasmatota bacterium | reverse complement strand
AACATTTTTTTATAAAAGAAAAGACTGTTAAACATATTTGTCAACAGCCTGAAAGCTCTTTAGTTAGAGCTTTTTTTATTATAAAATTATAAGATTGTAAATACAGGATTTTCAATTTGAAATCATAGTGATATTTATTGATATCTATTTTGATTTTTGGTATTGTATCATAATAAAAAACAGGTGCTATAGCCCTGATTTATTTTAATTTAAGATTTTATCTATATCCCTTTTTTGATATAGTACTCTTACTATCGTAATTGTCTTATTTTCTTCATTTATCGTATAGAATATAATAAAGTTTTTCACTTTAGCACCTCTATATTGATTTTTTAATGGTTTGATAGATGTATATTCCGTATTCCCATAGGGAAATTCTAAAATATTATTAGCGCATTTTATAAAGTCATTTGCTAAATTTAATGCAGCTGTCTTATTTTGTAAATGGTGACTAATGTAATAAATAGTTTCCTCCATATCCTCTTTCGCAAGTCTTAAATATTCTATTTTGTACATATTACTTACCTTATACTATTTTTCATACTTTCTAATACTTCTTCTGATGTATATCTTTTTGAACTAACATCCATTTCTTGTTCTGCTTCTAACAATTTAGAATATATTTCGTTATCAAAGGTACTTGTCTTTACTTCAAAAGGAAGTTTTTGTTCTCGTAAAACGGCTTTTATGAACATATTGATTGCAGTAGATACATTCATACCAGTATTACTACAAAATAACTCAAAGCATTTTTTGTCATTACTGTCTACTCTTACACTTAATGTCGATTGTTCCATGACATCCCTCTTTTCTAAATAAATTATAAAATCATTATACGCAATTGTCAATATAATGTAATACATCGTAATACTATTATAATAAAATAAGTGAAATTTTAATTATTTATCATAACATAATTACCTACACTAAGAAGTTATTGTTCTATGATATTTATAAATTCTTTTATACTTGTTGTTTGATAAATAGGATATCTCGGTATTTTATATTTATCATTATCTCTACTCGCTTTTTGATAACCTCCTATAAAAGCTAATTGAAATCCTACTTCTTGTACTGCTTCGATTGATTTTTGATCATAATTGTAAAATGGAAAACAGAAAGCATTGGTACTTTTTACGATATCAATCGATTTTTTTAAATCACTTATAACCTTTTCTTTACTTTCGCATATTAACTGTCCAACTCCACAGTCACCATAGTTATGCATATCAAAAGTATGAGATTCTATTTCTAAGTAATCCGAACGATAATTTTCAATATCCCACCACCCTGCGATTAAAAATAAGGTTGCATGCATCTTATATTCTTCTAAAATAGGTATTAGTTTATTTCCATTATGTTTTCCCGTCCCCATTGCACCATCATCTATCGTTATTAATACACTTTTTTTAGGAAGTTCTATCTCGTTATACATCCATCTTTTAAATTCTTCCATGGTGAGTGTTTTATAATTATTATTCTTTAGATAATCCAACTGTTCTCTGAAATTCTTAACATCCAAACAAATCGATTCATTACATCCTTCTTTCAAACTTTCATCATAAAAGAAGTGATAATTTAAGACTGGTATTTTAGTAGCAGGATCTTTTACTACACTTTTTCCTTCTAACATCTTCTGAAAATCCTCTAGAGAAGTATTTTTATCTACAAGATACCTATTATGCCACTTGCTACTATTTTCTTTCGTTGAGCTTTGATTGGTATCTAAAAATAAGATGGAATTTTGATCTACCATTTCTATCTTATCTTTAAATTCTTCCTTTATCTTCCCTAGATTACTTTCCTTTGTTGTTGTTAATAAGACAGCTTTTTTTCTTAATCTTATTTTATTTTCTAAATAATTAGTGTACTCATCCATGCTGATTAAATAATAACCTAGATGATCTAAAAATTCTAATTGTTCTTCTAATACACTTTCCTCTATACAGGTAGTATCTGTACATTTTTCTTCTATGTTTTCATAATGAAGAATACTTACATAAGATGCCTCTTCTTCACTAGTATTCTTTTTTTCTATTAATTCTCCATCCTTTTTTTTTACTTTTAATAAATTGTTTAAATAATTGACATAGTAATACTGATTATCTGCATATTGAATTGGTATACTTATTTCTTTTTCTAGTTTTAATTTTTTCTTATTATCCAAGCTATAAAATATCTTATTACTTGCTACTTTTATATTTTGATTAAATACTAAATAATTCTTCTTTTCTTTTTGATTTTTCTTAGTGATTTTTTCAACATCCTTATAATATACATAGTATGGTAGGCTATTCAGTTTAAAATAGGTATCATATTTTTTGGGCTTATCTAATCTAAAAGTAAGTCCTTGATAAATGGTTGCTACCTTTCTATGATGTTTATCATATAACTTTATATTATCCTTTGTTTTTACTGCACTATTAAAATGACTTCTTATATCTAGATTCACTAAAAAAATAGATATCCCAATAATAGAACATATGATAAAAGTAATAAGTACTTTCTTCTTCATATCATCACCTATTATTAGTATTCTCTATTTTTTCATTAAATACTCTTATTTAATTTAGAATAAAAATAATGATTTACTTCATCCTCGATTATTTGTAATTTTTGGTTTACAACTTCTAAATTTTGATTATAAGTTACAAAAAGAGGTATTTCATTTAATACTTCTATCTTTTCATCTAATTTTTTTTTGTCTTCTTTAGCATTATTACTACGAATGTATTGTTTTTGAAGATTTTTCACTTCCTCTATTAATTGCATTAATTCTTTATTTTCACTCATTTTTTCTTTCGCTTCTAGGCATAGTTGATATTCTTTACTTTCCTTTACAAAGAGAATTAAATCATCTACTTTTTGTAATAACTTTTGCACATCCATCTAAACTCCACGTTTTCGCATCTGTAACTTCTACTTTTATTATATCTCCAATTGTGATTTCTTCTCCTGTAAAGTTAATGAGTTTATTCGTATCTGTATATCCATAATACATACCAGGTTTATTTGATTTCCCTTCTGTTAGTACTTCCACCGTTTTTCCGACTAATTTTTTATTATTCTCAAGGAAATAATGGTTTACTACCTCATTTAATCTTTGAAGACGACTCTCCTTTTCTTCCTTGGTAATATTATCTTTTAATTTAGCAGCTGGCGTATTTTCTCTTTTTGAAAAAATAAAAGTAAAGGCATTATCAAACTTACAATAATCACATATCTTCAAAGTTTCTAAAAAGTCTTCTTCCTCTTCTCCCGGGAAACCTACAATAATATCCGTAGAAATGCTTACATTAGAAATGGTTCTCTTTATTTTATTAAAAAGCTCTAAATATTCTTCTTTTGTATATCGTCTACCCATCTTTTTTAGAATTCTACTACTTCCTGATTGAATTGGTAAATGGATATGAGGCATGATATTTTTATATTTTGCAATTTTTTCAATCATACTATCAGAAAAATCCCAAGGATGAGAAGTCATAAAACGAACTCTTGGTATATTCGTCTTAGACACCTCTTCTAATAATTCTCCCAAGCCATAATCTGTATAGATATCTTTTCCATAAGCATTTACGTTTTGTCCTAAAAGGGTAACTTCTTTGTATCCTTCTTTTACTAATTCTTCTACTTCCTTTATAATATCTTCTTTTCTTCTACTTCGCTCTCTTCCTCTTGTAAAAGGTACAATACAATAAGTACAAAATTTATCACAACCATAAATAATATTAACATAAGCTTTATGATGATGTTCTCTTTTTACTGGCATTTCTTCAATTAAGTCTCCTTCTTTCGAATAAACTTCTATGATTTGCTCTTCTTTTTTTATCGCATTAAATACAATTTGTGGAAGTTCATTCATATTATGAGTTCCAAAAACAAAATTGACAAATTTATATTTTTTCAAAATATCTTCTACTACTCCAGATTCTTGGGCCATACAACCACAAATGCCAATTACTAAATCTTTGTTAATATTTTCCTTTATATGTTTTAATCTTCCAAGCATTCCAAATGCTTTATTATGGGCATTTTCTCGAATGGAGCAAGTATTTAATAGGACTAAATCTGCCTCTATATAGTTATCCGTTCTTTTGAACCCCAAGCTTTCTAACATAGCAGATATATTTTCACTATCATGTTCATTCATCTGACAACCATAAGTCTTTAAAAAATAGGTTTTTCCACAAAATTTGTGGATAAGTTTTTTGTCTATTTCATAATTTACTACTTTGTAATCCTTTTTTTCCCTCTTTTTTGCTTCTTTATAATCAGGTAAATTCATTTCTCCACTACCCTTCTAGTCTGCTTTCTTTATCATTTTCTTTGGTAAATTCTCATTGAAATTTCTTTCTTCTAATCTTTCATCTTCATATACTAGATAAATCCCTTGCTTATCTATCTTGTCAATATCCTCTGTAATACCATCACTTTCTAAAATAAATTGCTTTACAGAATCACTACTATTTATTAATATTTCTTGTAGTTCTTCTTCTGTTTCTGACATAAATAGTGGTAAAAGGTATCCGTTAATTAGTTTAATCTCATCTATATTAGTAGCCCTTTTCAAAGCTCCTACTATCTTGTTATAAGTAATTTTCAAATCCATATTTTGAAACATATCATACTCATCTTCTTCAATAAATTGTCCTAATGTACTATCTTTTCGAAATACGACGTTCGAGACAAACTCTCCTGTTTCCTGTTCATATTCTACTGCTTTTTCATTCATATTCCTTATTTCTTTTCTAATATAATTTGGAATATTATCTAATGTTTCTATTAGAAGTAAATTTAATTGTAATTTCAAATTACACATAATATACTCATTATTATCCTTTAAACTTTGATATTCAATTTTCATTGTTTTATCCCTCCAAAATATATATCTACTCTATTATACTCGCAAAAATACACTTTTTCAACAAAAAGAAAATATTGGCAATCAGATACCAATACTACCATACTTATTACTTTTAAAAGTAATTTATTATGGATTTTACTTTACACAAACTCATTAATTAATCCTTCTAGTCTACGGAATTTATTCTTCAAAATATCGGTTTTGATGATTTCCATGTTATCACTTATTTCATCCACAAGACTTTTTACATTAGGAAGTAACTTCTCTTTTTCTTCTAACTTATTAACAATAAATGTTAAATTATCTAGTTTAGAATATCTACCATAGGCAGGATTTTTAATATACGTCTTAACTAGTTTTTGAAAAGAAGTAACATCAATATTATCAAAACGTTTATCTTCTAGTATCTTAAGTGTTGTATAAATATAGTTTTCATTGATGGATTTATCAAGAATCGTTTCATCCTTCTTATTTTTAATATTAGGTTTAAACTTTCTATTTTTCTTTAATTCTTTTATAATTTCTAACACATTTACATAGTTAATAGATACTAAGTAATGTGCAAATGTATTACCATCAATATTTTGATGATTCACATCCCATGTTTTCTTTTTCATATACTTTAAAACTAAATGATACTGCTTGGCACGTAAAAGTCTTGTTATAATATCATTGTTTGCTTCGTCTAATGTATTGATATTCACAACTTTTTTATCCAGTAATTCCTCTACAAATTCAAAATGTCCTTCCCTCATTAATTCAAAAATCAGGGACGGATCCTCTTCACACATCTTTATTGTTTTTTCTTCGTTATAAAACATTTTAACACCTCTTATTCATGTGATTGGTTATATATTCTAACAAATTTATCCCAAAATGTCAAATAAATTCGTCACCTTTATATTGGGGTATCCTTTGATTTTTTATACAATTTTTTCAATGTTTTATCATTACTAATTGTAGTCCTTATTATAAAATATGTTTTTTTAACGAGAAAATACCTAATGTATATTGACATTAAAAAAAGGTGCTTTAAAACATCTTTCTCTTAACTCCTTGCAGCACCATCTACAGATAATATATCTCCTGTAATATAACTCGCCATATCACTTGCTAAAAACAAGAAAGCATTCGCAATATCACGAGGTTCCCCTATTCTTCCTAAAGGAATCGTTTTAATTAATGGTTCTATCATCTCTTTTGGAAGACTTTTCACCATATCTGTATTGGTAATACCAGGAGCTATCGCATTTACTCTAATATTAGAGGGAGCTAGTTCTCGTGCTAAAGATTTTGTAAGACCATTGACAGCAAATTTACTAGTTGGATAACCTACTCCTGATGGCTGTCCATAAATACTAACCATAGATGAGGTATTTAAGATTACGCCTCCTTTTTGTTCTTTCATAATGGGAGTTACTGCTTTTATCATATGAAACATAGCTCTTACATTTAAATCCATAATATTTTGAAACTCTTCTGTAGTTGTATCTTCTATTTTTTTATTAGCAGAAATCCCTGCATTATTTACTAAAATATCAATATGCCCAAACCTTGTTCTAATCTCATCTACTGTCTTAGAAACCTCCTCATAATCACTTAAATTGGGGTAATATCCAAAAACCTCTAATCCTTCCTTTTTTAAATAACTTATTGCTTTATCAACCGATTCTTTTCTAGATCCAAAAAGAATCACTTCTGCTTGATTTTCTTTAAATAATTTAACTACTTCTAAGCCTATCCCTCTTGTTCCACCAGTTATAATAGCAACTTTACCTTCTAACATTTTATCACCTTCCTCCTTCTATTATAACTTATTTTTTTCATAAATATAGAGTCATATTATTTTATTCTATACAAAAACTTTTTTTCATTTCTTGTATTGCACGTCCTCGATGAGAAACTTTATTTTTTCCTTCTGTTTTGCCAATAAAGGATTGGTATTCTCCATTTGGATAATAAACTACAATCGTACAATTAAAAGAGGCATCTTTTTTCTTACCTTTTAGTTCTTTTCTCAACTTATCTCCATTTTTTTATCATCTTTATAAATTCCACTATATCTAGCCCTATATTCTAGTAACTCCATTTAGAGAATCTACACACAAATCACTGTTTTCTGAAACAACGATATATTCCTTAAATAATTATGAATTGTTTCTGCCTTTATCAAAGCGTTTTCTAAAAAAGTATCTCCTGTCTCTTCTATTTCATTATGATAATAAATATCTTCTAATGTAATAATTTTATAATCTTTTACTATTTGTTTATATTCTTTTAACTTATGTTTATTATTGGTTGCTAATGCTACTTTATTCATACTATTTTTATTACTTTGTCATTTACCATAAAAATACAGTTTTTCTTTAAATAAGATGCTGCTTTTCTTGGAATCGTTATCATTTTTTCCCATTCTTTAACGACACTAAAATCAAAGTTACCTTCCACTTTATACTTTACGATTAAATTCTGATTCGTAATTTCAATATCTACTTTTTTTATTTTTTGAAATTCTTTATTTAAAGTATCCTGTATACTAGAATTTATGGTTCGATGATAAGTAATATCTAATTTATCAGCTAAAACCAAAGCAAGATCAATTAAGGAATGGATATCTAATCCTTTAGAATGGTCTTTAATTGCGTGTTCTAAAATATCTTCTTCTGATAAAGTAATATCTGTACCCTTTAAAAACTTTCGAAATATTTTACTACTTATCAAAGCATGATCAATTTTATTAGGACCACTTTCACTAAGACCGATATCGTGTAATAAAGCTGCTGCCATACCAAGTTCTATTGTTCTTTCATCAGCATCTAGTTGTTCTAAAATTGTTTTCATATAAGATGCCACTCTTTTGTAATGTCCTAATCCATGTTCCCAATCCCATTTACCATCTGTAATAAATTTCAGTTTGCCTATTTTCTCTGTTAGTTTTAAATACTCTTGATTATTTAAAATCACTTCATATACACTCATCTTTTATGGCACCTCTTTTTTTAACTTTATTTATCTCTTTTATCATAACATTAATTTCTAGGTTTCAATCTCTATTATTTGTAGATTTTAGTTTCTTTTTTATCATTATTAAAAGGTATTATCTTTTCATCAAATTTTGTATAGCAATCTATTATTCTATCATCCTCTAAACTACCTATTACTTTATCCAGAATTTTATCATCTGTTAAAAAATTTTCTGAAATCTGAATAATTTTAGAAATACTATCTTCATCTTTTACAATAGTAGGTGCAAGATAAGTTGGTAAAATATATTGAAATAATAAGGAAGAGTCCAAAACATGACCACCTTCTACAAAATTAAATTTTTCCTCATAATACTCTCTATATTCCTCTTGATTAAAAGTTATCTGCCTTATATGTCTTTCTATGATATCTCTGTTCAGCATTTGATTCTTTTGATATAAGGAAATTAAATCATTTTTAAATAAAACTTCTAAAGCATATTGATACGTTTCTTGAAAGCGATATTGTATATAACGGTCCAAATCTTCTTCTAAATCTTGGTATCTCCCGCTTTGTTTTAGAAAAACATACATTTCATATTCTAAAAGAATTGGATTTTCTAACAACATATTCTTTGTATCCACCTCTTTATCTAAGAAGATAGCATGCCATATTTCATGGATAATATTAAAAGAATCACCAATATTATTTCGATAATAAAGATCTATTTTCTTACTGTCCTCATCCATCATAGATTGGTTATCTCTTAATCCTTCTACCTCTTCTTTGATAAACTCTATTTTTTCTTTATCTCTTAGTCTCTCAAGTATTTTTCTCTGATATGCAATTGGTAAACAGCGAATAAAATCAAATACCATATTAATAG
>CANRVM010000045.1 GCA_947643295.1 uncultured Mycoplasmatota bacterium | reverse complement strand
TAGCATTGATTACTTCTTCATCACATTTCGTAGTGGCATTATTATCAAAATATATTTTTGGATACATACACATTCTCCCATTTATTTAACGTATTCCTATTATATCATTTGTTTTGATTTCTTCACAATATTTTTCCCTCTATTTCGTTTCATTCCCATCCTATTTATTTTTATACCAACTAGTTCTTTTTCTTTTTGGCTACTTCGTATTTTTTTAGCATCTCTTTTGCTTTTTCTTTTGTTGCTTCTCTACTGGTACCATAAGTTGCCGCATAGATAGTTTCTAATAATTCAGTTGCTAAATCTTCATTTGGTATGATTTGATACATTCTTTCATAGTAACCCTTCATTCCTTTGGTATATCGGTCCATTAAAAGACTATTATCACAAAGATAATTCAATTGTTCTCCAAATTTAGGATAATTTCTATGAAAAGATGGAAAGGCACAATAACAATCATAATCATTCATAATCTCTTCTAAAATGCAGTTTACCTGTGTTTTGATAATATCTTTGGGAAGTCTCTGTTCTATTTTATAAAAAACATCTCCATTTTCTAATGGAATTGGACTAGTATGATATTGATTGATATCAAAACCAACTTGTATATTTAAAATATTTCCTGTAAAAAAACAGTTACTGGCTTTCAAATGACCCACCTCATGAATGAGATGATTTTTACATCTTTCTTTTTCTTCTTCTGATGATATTTCCCATTCTTTTTTTGTTGTTCGGATACTAATTTGATTTTCCCGTGCATTATAACTTGCTGGAGAAGGTCTTGTTCTTCTGAATCTACTATATACTAATGGTTGAACTGATAAATCAATTTTATTTCTATCAATAAAACTAGTAGAATAACCATTTTCTAAATTATATGATGTATGCTTATTTAATATCTCGGGTAGAGATTCTTCTAATTCTTCTGGTAACAAAGAAGAAAAAGTGGGTCTTTCAAAGTTACAATCATGTAAATAAGACAAAACATATTCATTATTTATATTATGAATATCAAATTCCTGTAAAAAATTAAAATTATCTTCTTCTTCCGCTAAGAAATAATACTTTATTTTTCCCGTTTCTAAACTTCGTCCAACATAACCAAATCCTATCGTTGAATCCTTTCTCCTTAATTCTCTTATTTGTATAACATGTTCCATTATTATCCCCTTTTCTTTTTAATTAGATACTCCTTAATGTTTAAAATTAGGCATATTATAACATATTTTCTCTATTTATTCAAGGAAACTTTTGGCTAGGAATAGTAAATTTTTAGATACAATACATAATAGAATAATGGAATACTTTACCTTTTAATCCAAATAAAATGATTAGATTTATATTTTCTAATCATTTTCATTTCTTTAAAACTCATCACTCATAAGAAAATCTATTAAATTTATATGAATAATTCACTATTTTTTTATTGTAATATATTTTTGATTTCGTGCATATATACTATTTTTATTAGTGTAATCTAATAAATCATTGTTGATTAATGGTTTAATAATATTAGTCGCAACGTAACTTTTTGATGACATTCCAATATGTTCTCTAATTTCTTGGGATGTTCTAGGTTCCATACAATGTTCCAGGATTTATTATTTCAATTCTATCATTATACATATTAACAGAAATATATGCGTTTTCTGTTTGGGTACTGTAATCTCTATGAATCAAAGCATTAGCAACGGCTTCTCTTAGTGCCTCCATAGGATATTCTGTTCTGTTAATTCTCTCACCATTTGAATTAATAATAATACTTGTTTTCATATTTCTTCTTAAAAAGTTCATAGTTCCTTCAAGCATTTCTTCTATAGTACCTTCTACTCTCTTATTATCTATAAATCTTTCACCAAGTTTTCCAGTATCCCCAAGTTCATTTCCAGGAACAACAACACAGGCAATAAATAATTGTGGATAAAAGGTTTGCGGATATTCTCCAAAAATCATAGTTCCTGCTAAGGTTGGGTACACTTGATTGCTATTCGTATCTGTTATACCACTTAATTTTAAACATTCTTCAAAATTATTTTTTGCAAAATTTGGTTTTTCAAGCTTAATCTTTTCTATATACATCTCCAAACTATCTAAATTTAAATCCTCTATAGAAGCTCTCTTTGTTGGGCGAGTATCCTCAAAAATATGATTGTTATAACTTTGTAATGCAAATATCTCATAATCTGTCATCACTTCATCTCTATCACCAATTCTAGTATATGCACCATTTTTTAGTCCCTTTGGTTTGTAGTAGCAAGGTTTCTTATTTTGACTAATCTCCTCTATTTTAACGGCTAATATATTTTTTTCATTATACTCTATCGGCAATATATCTGCCCTAACAGAAGGCTCCATAGAATCACTACATAAAGCCGAGAGTTGTTTTTGTAAGTCATTTAAGTTATATACTCATTCTATACTGAAGTCATTATTTTCATTGATACCAAATATTATAATTCCACCATATTTATTTGAAAAACTAGAAATAGTATCATAGCATTTTTTAGGAAACCCATCCGCTGTAGCCTTTACCTCTATCTTATTCGTTTCGGTTTTATATTTTTGTAAATATTTTATCGCTTCCATAACATCTGCTTTTTCCATGATATCATCTTTCGTCTTTTTTATTATACTACAATTTCTCATTTTTATTGTCGAATTCTCATAAACAGGTCTTTTGATTGTTTCAAGCATACTATATGATTTAATAAATTTCTTTTCTTTCTTATATTTCTTCCTCGATTAGCTTTATTTCTTTTTTCAACATCAATTTTTTCAAACGGTAATTTTTAGGAAGTATTTTCATCAAGATTTCTCTTTGCAGCTTTTCCCTTTTATAATATTCCGTAAATAAATTACCTTTTTTTTGTAATAAAATTGGACCAAAGAATTTTTCCTTTTTGGATAGCTTGCTTCGTCCTTTCGTAAACTTCATAATTTGATAAATCACTTTTCCTTCTTTTACAAGAGATTCATCAACAATTTGAAAACCAATACTAGTAAAAAATTCTCTTACATCTTGTTGATAATTATTAGGAGAAGCAATAATCGTTTTTAATTTTTTAGTATTTTTCATATTTCTTTTAAAAATACCAATCATGGTTCTTCCGCCGATTCCTGATACAGTAACGGTGTCAATATCCTCTGTATAAGTGGATAATCCATCTCCAAGACGTAGTTCTACTTGATCCTCTACTTGATATCTTTTTATATTTTCTTTTGCACTCTCTAAAGGGCCTTCTTTGATATCAGAGGCAATGGCTCTTTTATGTTTCTTTTTTAATACCAAATAAATAGAAAGAAGGGCGTGGTCACACCCTACATCCATTGTTAGACTACCTTCATCTACCAAGTCACCAACCATTTTTAATCTATTATTTATTCTCATTAGTCTGTTAAGAAATCCTTTAATTTTCTACTACGAGATGGATGTCTTAGTTTACGAAGAGCTTTTGCTTCAATTTGTCTAATTCTCTCACGAGTAACACCAAAAATTTGACCTACTTCTTCTAAAGTTCTACATTGCCCATCATCTAATCCAAAACGAAGTCTTAATACCTTTTCTTCCCTGTCTGTTAGTGTTAATAAAACACCTGCTAATTCTTCTTTTAACATCTCTACTGTTGTATATTCCTCTGGTCCTAATGCCCTCTCATCAGGTACAAAATCTCCTAAATGAGAGTCTTCTTCTTCTCCAATTGGTGTCTCTAGTGACACAGGATCTTGGCTAATTTTATAAACTTCTCTTACCTTTTCTACGGTAATACCTAGTTTTTTAGCAATTTCCTCATCTGTTGGTTCGCGATTCAAATCTTGCGTTAATTGGCGTTGAACACGAGCAAGTTTATTAATCGTTTCTACCATATGAACTGGTACACGAATAGTTCTTGCTTGATCTGCAATGGCACGAGTAATAGCTTGTCTAATCCACCATGTAGCATAAGTAGAAAATTTATATCCTTTCGTAGGGTCAAATTTGTCTACTGCTTTCATAAGTCCGATATTTCCTTCTTGAATTAAGTCTAAGAATAACATACCACGTCCTACATAACGTTTTGCAATAGAAACTACTAAACGAAGGTTAGACTCTGCAAGCAATCGTTTTGCTTCTTCATCGCCTTCTTTTGCCCTTTGTGCATATTCAAATTCTTCATCGGATGTCAACAAATTAATTCGTCCTATTTCTTTTAAATACATTCTAACTGGATCATTTATTTTAATATCCTTAGACATTGTTAAATCTTCTACTTGGATATGCTCTGTAATTTCATCACCACTTGCATCATCCGATCCATCTTCTGATACAATATCGATTTCTTCTTCTGTTAAAGCATTATATAAGTCATCTAGAGAATCACTATCAATTTCTAACCCCTTTAATTCATCTGCTAATTGCTCATAAGTAATAAAACCTTGCTTTTTCCCTAAACTAATTAACTTCTTCTTTCTCTCATCTAGCGTCTTTATTTCTCCAATCATTCTAATTATCTCCTAACTTTAGCTTCCTAATTTGGTCTGCTATTTTAGCTTGCTCTAGAGGATCTTTTTCTTCTTTCATTAACTCTTGAAGTCTAACCTTTTGTTGATTAATACTGTAATCCCTTACTACATGAAAATAAGAAAATAAATTTTCCTTTTCTACACTTTCTTGATAATTACTAGAAACAATACTATTTAGTAGCTTTAACAAATCATCCTTATCCTGTATAAAAGTAAAAAAATCAGCAATATCTATATAACCATTCTTCTTGTAAAAATAAATTATTTCGCTAATTAATAATCTTTCTTCATTGGTAGGACAAACGAGTTTTTCCTTCTCTACTTGTTCCACTACCCAATCGATATTCAACATAAAATAAATTATTTGTTCTACTGCTAGTTGGTATTTATCTTTTCTGCTTTTCTTTGCTACCTCTATTTTTTCTGGTTGTTTCTTTTTTTTCGGATTTAACTCTTTAAATCTTTTTTCCAGTGTATTATATCCTATATCGTAATTTTTTGCAAGCTTTTTTAGAATAATTTCACGTCTAATTTCATCATCTATTTTACTGGTTTCTATTAAAACACTATTGATATAGTTTGCTAACTCCTCTTCACTTTTAAAATTAACATTTTCTTTTAATAGATTAATTTTATAATCACTATAGTTCTCAGCATATTCTAGTAAAGATAAAAACTTTGCTTTACCGTTTTTCAAGATAAAACTATCAGGGTCATCCTCATTTGGAAGGGTTATTATCTTCACTTCGATTCCCATATTAAATAGACTCTCTCCAACTTTTCTAGCGGCATTCTTTCCTGGTTCATCACCGTCTAGACAAATGGTAATATGATTAGAAAGCCTAGTTAGTAAAGTTATTTGTTCTTTTGTAAGTGCCGTTCCCATTAAAGCGACTGTATTCCTAATACCAATCGTTGAGAGTCTAATAACATCCATAAATCCTTCTACCAAAATAACGGATTTTAGACTGCGACAGTAATCTTTTGCTTCATGATAATGGTAAAGACAATTTCCTTTTTTAAATAGCATGGTCTCTTTGGTATTTACATATTTACCACCATTAGAATCTTTGTAAACTCTGCCAGAAAATCCTACAATTCTTCCATAAGGATCATAAAGAGGAAACATAATTCGATTTTTGTAAACATCATGGGTATCATTCGATAATCCAATTTGGTTTAATATGGCAACATCATACTTCTTATTTTTTAAAAGCATTGTTAAATCATTATCGCTTGCTAAAGATAAACCAACTCCAAATTCTTTTAAAGTTTCTTCTTCTAATTTTCTAGTTTCTAAATATTTTCTGGCTTCTCTTCCTAATTTTGAATATAAATTATTTTGAAAGTATTTTTGACTTAATATGTAAGCTTCATAAAGATTACTGTATCTCTCATCTTTTTGGTGAATACGTACTGTTTTCGTATCAACACCAGCTCTTTCTCCTAATTCTTTGATTACTTCTGAAAAATTTTTATGATCATACTTCATCACAAAATTAAAGACATTTCCAGATTCTCCACAGGAAAAACAACGATAAATTTGCTTATCTCTTGAAACACTCATTGATGGATGAGTATCTTCATGAAAAGGACATACACCAAAATAGTTTTTCCCCTTTGCTATTAGAGGTATTCTTTCACTTATTACATCCACAATATCAATTTTACTTCTAATCTCTGTTACTAAATCTTGATTCATGAAAATACCTCCTTTTATAGAATAAATTTTTGCTTTTTTACTTAAACTAATAATGGTGATTTCAATGAATTTTAAGAAAATATTATTTCATACCATTATTATTTTCATTGTTTGTTCTATTTTTCATTTTGGATATGAATGGGTTCCTTCTTTTCTTACTAGTTTATTTTTCCCAGTAAATGAAAGTGTCTTTGAACATTTAAAAATGATTTTTACTGCCACTTGTTTCTTTAGTTTGATTTCTAACTTCTTCTATCATGATAAAAACATACTCTTTAAAACCTATTTGAGAAGTATGACAACGATTATCATTCTTTTAATTCTTTATTTGCCGATAAACTATTTAATAGGAGAAAATATGATTACGACTTTTATCATCCTATTTATTTCTATTTTTCTAAGTGAAATGATTTGTTCAAGAATATCGGTAACAAAAGAATACTCTCTCATCAATAAAATAAGTCTTATCCTTTTAATATTAAATTTTGTTATTTTTGCAATCTGTACCTACTATCCTCCTAAAATGGAATTATTCTTAGATGAAAAGTACAATCAATATGGAATTAAAATTCCTAAATAAGAGAGTTTCTTATAAATGTGGATATATTTTGATCCACATAGACATCAATGGTACCTTTATTTACTATCTTCACAAAACCAAGTCCATTAATTACTAAATCAGAATCATATTTCAATTCATATCTTGTTTTATTCTTCTCTTTTAATTCTTCATGATTTGGATGGAAGAATCTCTTTATTTTTAAATCATTGGACATAAATATCGTAAAACTATTTTTGTCACCTTCCTTATAATCAATTCTTACAAGATCTTCAATTACTAAGGATTGGTCTTTTTTTAGTTGGTATGTTTTTGGTTTAATTTCTTTTTTAGGGTTCATTTTCTTTAACATTTTGGTATCCACATAATTCATCATAGAAGACATATCAACGAAACCTGGGGTATCAATCAGAGTCAAATACTCATTGATTTCAATACTTACTGTCGATAACGTAGTAGAAGGAAGTGGAGACATAGTTAATTCTTTTCCGTTTGAAGTAGCATAATTTTTGATTAGTTTATTAATTAAAGTAGATTTGCCAGCATTGGTATGACCCACTACATAAACATTACGGGTTGTCTGTAATCGTTTTATAGACTTTAATAAACGGTCTATATTATAATTTTTTTCTACGCTAATAACGATAATTTCATCAAAGAAAGTTTTATTCTCTTCAAAATACTCTTTAATTTTCTCTTCTTTTACACTCTTTGGTAAGACATCTTTCTTATTTAAAACTAAAATCATTTTATTTGGAATATACTCTCTAATTTTTAAAATATCTTCTTCTAAATTCAATAAATCTGTCACATATAAAACCAAATCTTTTGTTTTAGCAACGCCTTCTAAAATTTTAATATACTCCTCATTTGATTTCGCTACAACTTGGTATTCTCCATAATTTCTCATCCGAAAACATCTTTGACAAACATCATTATCTAAACTAGTGGTATATCCTTCTTGTAACATATTATCTTCTTGTAATACTACTCCACAACCACTACACTTTTTTACTTTATTATCCATAATATTTACCTCTTTCAAATATACCCCTTTTTTGATATCTATTCACTATTTTACTTTCTATTTTTCGGTTTAATCCTGTTATTTTTAAGTCTTTTTCTCCTAATGGATCCACTAAAATTGTTTTGATATGAAAATTATTTCCTGATAATACATCTGTTACAATTTGATCTCCAATCATTGCCATTTCCTTTTTCTTTAAATGATGAAGAAGTCTTATTTTATTTAGTCCTAATGTTAATGGCTTCATTGCAAAGGATACCGCATATACACCAAGTGCTTTTTGATATGGTTCGATTCTTTTTTTCGTATTGTTCGAAATAATAAATATTAAGAAATCCTCTTGTAACTTTTGGATTAAAGCTTTTGTATCTTTTGGACATTCTTTATCTTCTAATAATGCTAGTGTATTATCTAAATCAAAAACCAAACAAGTAATCCCCTCTTTTTTTAATTTTTTATAATCTATTTCAAATATATTCTTCTTATAAATTGTTGGTTTAAACTTATTCACTATCCCACCGCCTAATATATTATACTATAAGAGTTTCTTTTTTACTAGTTATTTACCTTTTGTGTAAGAATATCATCTTCCATAGTAAGTGGTAAGAACGAATATCCATTTTCTTTTCCATAACGAATGATATCTCTTAAAGCATCTTTCGTATGTGTTTTAATATCATGCATTAATACGATATTTTCCTTTTCTTTTGATAGTTTTGATGTTACCATTCTAACTTCCTCTAAACTATCTGTCGTAACACCTGCATCGCCACTATTGATATTCCAATCAAAATATTTATATCCTCTTTTTAAGACTTCTTTTGTTAAATATGACATGATACCTTCTTGATATTTGCGACTAATGGTATTAGAAGATCCTCCAGGGAATCGAATGATTTTTGCATCCATTCCTGTTAGTCTCTTTACTCGTTCTCCCACACTCTCTAAATCTCTAAAATAGTTATCAATAGAGCTATAAAGATAAG
>CANRVM010000044.1 GCA_947643295.1 uncultured Mycoplasmatota bacterium | reverse complement strand
TATCATCCATATAACCAATCTGATGATCTTTAATTGATGTGCCTTCTGTAATAATTAACCGTGGTGTTGAAAATGTATCTCTATCGATTCCTAATTTATCTAATAATTGATTTAACTGAGTTTGTGTTAAATCATCTGTATTGATATAACGATACTGAATATTATATTGTTTACTTGTATCTTCTAAAATAGGTTTAAATAAATTGCAAAAAGAACAAGTAGGTCTACCTATAAAAAGAACATTACTCGTATTCTCTTTTAATAAGCTATTATAAAGAGAATCAAATTTTATCTGACGATATATTCTGTTTCCAAGTAATCCAGCCATTATTCCAAGTATAGCAATCACAACATATAAAATTATTTTTTTCTTTTCCATATACTTCATCTACTTTCTAACTTCCATTTTATAATGAAGTATTCTTTCTGTCAACAAATAATAAATGAATGAACTAATAGACTTATATTTCTTTTTCAATAAATCTATTGAAGTAGCCTTTATAGTTTGTTATAATGAAATAGAAAATAGAAAGGAAGAAAATTTATGAATAATAAAGTTGTTTTAATCGGATGTGGCAATGTAGGTATGAGTTATGCTTATGCTTTATTAAATCAAAAAACATTTGTCAACGAATTAGTACTAATTGACTTAGATGTAGAAAGAATTAAAGGGGAAGTTATGGATCTAAATCATTGTCTTGCCTTTGCACCATCTAAAATCAATATTAAAGTTGGTACTTACGAAGATTGCAACGATGCATCTATTGTTTGTATTTGTGCTGGAGCAAATCAAAATCCTGGAGAAACAAGAATGGATTTGATTCAAAAAAATAGTAAAATTTTTAAATCTATTGTAAACGAAGTAATGAATAATGGTTTTCAAGGAATCTTTTTAGTCGCTACAAATCCTCTTGATGTAATGACTTATATCACTTGGAAATATTCTGGACTTTCTACAAATAAAGTAATTGGTTCTGGAACAAGCTTAGATACAGCTCGATTACGTTATATGATAGGAGAAAAATTAGGTATTAGTCCTAAAAATGTTCATGCTTATGTTATCGGTGAACATGGAGATAGTGAATTTGTTCCTTGGAGTAATGCTAATGTAGGACTTCAAAATATTAGTCATTTCTTAACAGAAGAAGAATGCAATAAAATATATGTAAATGTAAGAGATGCTGCTTATGAAATTATCAATAGAAAAGGTGCTACTTACTATGGTATTGGTATGTGCTTAGTTAGAATTACAAATGCTATATTAGGAGATGAAAATAGTATTATTACTGTATCTGCTTATGATGATAGTAATGATATTTATATAGGTAGTCCTTGTATTCTAAATAGAAATGGAATTAAAGAAAGAGTTCTTGTAAATCTAAATAATGATGAATTAAATAAATTACAACTATCAATAGATACTTTAAAAAAAGCAATTGAAGGATTAGAAAAAACCAGTTAAGAGGCTATACTGGTTTTTTGTTTTTCATCTACAATTATTGTATGTTCTTTTAAATCAAATAATTTTTGTATTTGTGCTAGTAGAACACTTCCTTTTTCACTTTCTTTCTCTTCATCTGATAATTTTGCATATTCACCCTGAATTTTTTCAAGTACTGTATTTTCTAAAAAGGAAAAGGATGCTTCTAATGATGGATTTTTTAAACAAATCACTTCTAATATAATTCCAAATTTATTTTTTGAATCTCTTTGTATTTCTTCATATAACTCTGATAAAGTTTCTTTTAATTGCTGAAGTGATTCCTCTTCTCTTTTTTTATTTTCTATACTTTGATTTAATTCTTGTTCTTTTATACTACGATAATTTTCTAAAGTTGCCTCTATCTCAAATTCTTTCATTTCTTGTTGATATTCTACTTCAGATATCTCACCACGTTTATACCACTCTTCTATTTCTTGTTTTATTGTTTCACATTTCTTTTGAAATTCTTCTTGTAATAAGGTCTGATTATTCAACAAAGCTGTTCCTTGTTCAATTTCAAGTTGTTGTTGCAATATTGATCCTTCTAAATACTTGGCGTTTTCTAAATCATTATTATATTTTTCTATTAAAGCTTTTAATTTCCAATTCATATGATCAATTGCATTTTCTATATTTTTTTTATCTACATTTTCCTTACAGCTAATAATATAAATGATGTGAGCAAAAATTACATCTACTGAAATTTCTGGAAATCTTTTTCTTAGCTCTTCAAGCATATCAAATTCTCTATTATTATTTAAAGCTAGTTCTTCAAGTACATCTCCCCCAAATATCAACTCTAAAGTTTGATATAATTTTCCATATAATGGATAAGCTCTTTCTGATTCAATTTTAAAAGAAGAATTTTGATCAGAAATACGTTCTATCTGATAATAATCATTACTAGTGTTAATATTGGCTTCTCTTGTTACTGCACGTCCCTCGACTAGCATTTCACGCAATTCAAAAGAAAGTGGTACTTGACTTCCTAATAAAAACGGTCTTTCACCTTCACCCAAATGAGTCATTTCATGGTGAATTGTCATTAACTCTTTATAGATATTTCCTTCATCAAGAGTATACATAGTATTATCATGATGGAATGCTAGTCCCTTACAAAGACAAACATATGAACCGTTTTTTGATGGGATATATGTTCCATTCTCATATTCTAAATTTCCCCTTCCATCAGTTACTTTTTCTATATCATTACGAAAAATAGTGATTGGCTCATAATAATCTAAATTTAATTCTTCTAATTTTATAACTGCATATCCATTCATATTTTCTAATACTCTAAGATATTCATTGACATATTCTTCTCTTGTTTTTCTGTAATATTTTGGTGGATTATAATTATCATAAACAAATAATATAGATTGTAATAATTTATTTTTAGCTTCTTCTGTGAATATTTTCCTAGATAAGATTTCTTCTATTTTGTGCTGTAATACTGTTCTTTCATCTTCTTGCACTTCAAAAAGCGCCACTTTCTATATCTATTTTCATTTTTTGATATAATGCTTCTTCTGTAAATTCAAGCACAGAAATAATATCTAAAAATTTTTCTATTTGATTTTTTCCACGATTCATAAGCAATAATGTATCAATTTCACTAAAAATAGAATTGATCAAAGATAATGTATCATAATCTTTATTTTCAATTAAATTATAATATTTATTTTTTAATTCTTGTTTCAATCTAATCCCCTCATTTATTCAAAATTCCATATGTCATTGTAATATCAGTTGGAACAATGTATTTTGCCCCCATCTCTTCTGCCACAACTAATACAAATGCACACATTGCACGAGTTCCATACCACCATTCTTTATCACCGAATACCTCTCGTATTTCATTAAGTGATATTTCTTCATAAAATCTTTTTGTGTCTTTTTTTCTAGTTTCTATATCCATCATAATCGAAGCTGCAATATCTTTATATAATGTATTATCTTTATATGTAATGCCAGACTGACGAGCAAATCTTTCATGTCCTCCTCCTGCTAGTACTAAAATATCAGCTTTTCCTTTTGGTAAGTTAATTTTATTTCTAATAAAATCTTTTACTACTTCTATATTGGTAGTGGCTATATCACTAGCTAAATCAGGAAATTCTCTCATCACATCGATGACACCAATTTTAGAATTTACTGTTTCTAATATTTTATCATTCACAATTGCAATTTCAGTAGAACCTCCTCCACCTATCATAACACCAATTTTTTGATTTATACATCTTGATACTCCATAGACAGTAAAGAAATTTTCTTCTTCCTGTGAAATAATATGAAATTCATATCCTGTTCGTGTATAAAATTCTTTTAAAAATTTTTCTTTTTCTTCTTCTGATATTGTTCTAAAAATACTTGTTCCACATACATAAATATCTTCTGTAACTTCTTTTAATTTATTGATACTTTGTACTAATAGATTTACATCTTCTTCTCTTAAACATTTATTTTCTTCATAATGTTTCTTTAATTGAATTGTTATATTCTCTAATCTTTCAATTTTTTCTCCGTCATATATATCTACTTTTGTACAAGTAGAACCAACTTCTATAATCAATTTTTTCATAAAATTTCTCCTAACAACAAAAACAAGCAACTTTACTTATCTATTTACTTGTTTTTGATAAAACCATTTGTGATTTAATATGAACAAATAATTTCATTTTATCTAAATATACACTATGTTCATCATCATCATCTGATAATGTATGATCTTTTTGTATTGCTTTTGAACATTTTTTCTTTAAATACTCTATAGAGTCTATTAAAGATGGTTTTGTAATACATATTTCTTCTAATGCTTTTCCAAATTTATTTTCTTCTAATTCTTTCTTTTTCATATACAATACATCAAATTCATTTTGTAAAGATACTAGTTTTTTTTCTCCTTCTTTGATTGTTTTTCCCATTAACTTCAAATCTTGTTTTTGAGCTAATTTAAAATTTTCAATGGTACCTTCTCTATCAAATTCATTTAAAGCTGCAAGATATTCTTTATTCGTAATAATACCTTCTTCGTATTTCTTTAAAGTTTCTTCTCTTACTAATTTCATTTGATGTTCAAATGCTTCTTCTAGCTTCTTTTTATTATTTAATTTATCTAAAATCTCTTCTTCTATTTTCTGATTTTCACTAAGCCATTCTTTTGTATTTGTAATATCATCACCTAAAGAAATACACCTTTTCGCAATACTCTTATGAGTTTCTACTACTACTTTTTGATAATGCTTAATTGCCATTTCTAATGCTTTCTTTTTGTTATACTTTACTTTACTATCATCATTATAACAACTTAATATATAAATTACATGAGCAAAAATAGTTTCTATTTCCATATCTGGATGTTTTTCTTTTAATGCATCAAATAAACTTATTTCTTCAATATCGTTTCGTCTAAATTCTTCTAATAATTCTCCCCCAAATAATAATTGCATCATTTGATAAAGCATTCCATATAAAGGATAAGAATACTCAGAACAAATTTTTAATACAATATTTTTTTCTTTCAATATCTCTACTTGATAATTTGTCTTTAAATCTAAATAACTATCTCTAACACTCAAATCTCCATCTATAAACATCTTTTTAAGTGAAAAACTAAATGGAACTGATGAAAATAATGGATATGGATTTTTCCCACTACTTAACTCTGTTATTTCATGATAACAAGATTTAATCATCTCATTTTTATTATTCTCATCAAGTGTATACATACTACCTGACTTTTTCCACGAAAATCCTTTACATGCTGGATAATATGGACCTTCGTTTACTAACTCATATTTATCATTTACATAGTCTAAAATTCCCTTATTATCTTTTACTTCTATGATTCCTTCTCTAAATATTTCAGCAATATCACTATCCTCATTGATATTATTCAAATTAAAAATAGAATAACCATTTATATTTTTAAGTGTCTCTAAATACATATCAATATAATCATCTTTAGAAATTCCTATGTAAGATGGAGAATAATAATGTTCGAAAATAAACAATAAAGTTTCTTTTATATTTTCTTTTGCATTCTCATCAAATGACTTACTCTCTAAAATATCTTCTATTTTCTTTTTCAACTTTTCTATTGGTTCCATCTTATTACACCACTTTCAATATCTGATTTTATTACATCAAATAATTTTTCCTCTGTAAATTCTAATACCGAAATTAAATCTAATAATTCAGTATTAGAGTCTCTTCCTCTCTCAGTTAATAATAACGTATCTATTTTTGTAAAAATAGAATCTACTAATGATAACGTTGCACCATCTTCCACTTCAATTAGTTTATAATACTTATTTTTTAACTCTTGCCCCATAGTATCACCTACCTATATTATATCAGAAAGTAAAAAAGATTACTAGATTTTACCCAATAATCCCTTTTAGTAATCCAAACGATAAAACAAGCATAATAATACCTGCCATCGTAACTCCTAAGAAGGATGCGAAAAGTGATTTTTTCTTATTCATTCCTATAATAGAAGCAATTAACGAACCAGTCCAAGCTCCTGTTCCTGGAAGAGGGATTCCAACAAAAAGAAGTAATCCCCAAAATTCTCTTTTCTCAATTTGTTCTTTTTTGGAAATCGCTTTATTTTCTATTTTTGTTACCCATTTTGACAAATGCTTTGTTCTCTTTAATCGATCAAAAAGAGGTGTAATAAACCATAGTATAAATGGAATTGGAAGTAAATTTCCAATAAAACAAACAATAAAACTTACGATTGGATTCATATTCAAAAGAGAGGCTGCAATTAATCCTCCACGAAGTTCTAAAATTGGCATCATAGAAATGATAAAGATAATAATTTCTTTTCCAAAAGGCATTCCTATCATTCCACTAAATAAATCTAAAAAAGAATGTACTAAATTTTCTGCCATATAATTTTCCTTTCTAACATGGAATTTGTGATGGCTCAACTAATGATAAAGATACTTTCTTTTTATCAATTAGTATTTCATCTACATAACAATCTACAATATCTCCAACACTTACAACATCCATAGGATCTTTTACATAATGAGAAGCTAACTTAGAAATATGAGCTAGCCCATCATTTTTAAGTCCAATATCAATAAATACTCCAAAAGGTGCGACATTACGGACAGTACCTTGTAATTTCATGCCTACTTTTAAATCTTCTAAATGAAGAATATCACTTTTTAAGATTGGCTTTGGCATTTCATCACGAGGGTCACGCATTGGTTTTTTTAGTGACGCAATAATATCTTCTAATGTATAAATATCTGTATTTAATTTTTTAGAAGCTTCTTCAATATTTATTTGCTCTAATATAGAAATTAACTTATCACTACCAATATCAGTGATATTACAATTTAAACTTTTCAATAATTCTTCTGTTATTTTATAACTTTCAGGATGAATTCCTGTTACATCTAATGGATTATCACCATCTACAATACGTAAAAATCCTACTGCTTGTTCATATGCTTTTTCACTTAATATTTTAGATTTTCTAAGTTCTTCTCTAGAATCTATTCTTCCCTTTTCTTCTCTATAACTAATAATTTTTTCAATATTTTTCTTGGTAATTCCAGATACATATTTTAGTAAAAAGGCACTTGCTGTATTGATATTTACTCCTACTAAGTTTACTGCTTTTTCAACAACAAAATCTAGTACTTCTCTTAATCGTTTATTTGGAACATCATGTTGATAAAGGCCTACTCCAATACTTTCTGGGTCAATTTTGACTAACTCTGCAAGTGGATCTTGAAGTCTTCTTCCAATACTAATCGCACTTCTCTCTTCTACATGTAAATCAGGAAATTCTTCAATTGCAAGTTTACTAGCAGAGTATACACTTGCTCCTGCTTCACTTACAATAATATATTCTACTTTTCTAGTAGATGATTTAATAACATCAGCAATAAATGCTTCACTTTCACGACTAGCTGTTCCATTACCAATAGCAATAATATCTATTTTATTTTGTTCTATTAAATCTAAAACAATTTTTTTACTTTCTTCATATAAATTTTTAGGTTCATGTGGATAAATTACTTTAATCGCAATTTTCTTTCCAGTAGGATCTATTACAGCAAGTTTACAGCCAGTACGATAAGCTGGATCAAATCCAAGTACCATCTTATCTTTCATTGGGGGCTGTAATAATAAATTTTCTAGATTTTTACCAAAATTATCAATAGCTATCTCGTTGGCTTTATCAGTCATTTCACTTCTAATTTCTCTTTCAATAGAAGGAGCAATAAGTCTCTTATAACTATCTTTAATAGCGCCCTCTACAACAGGAACAACAAATGATTTATCATTTTTTATCATTTTCTTCTTTAAATAATCTATATATTTTTCTTCATCTACTTCTAAATTAACAGTTAATACTTTCTCATTTTCTCCCCTATTAAAAGCAAGTACACGATGAGCTTTAATATTTTTTACATTTTCTTTATAATCATAATACATAGAATAAACAAGTTCTGGATCTTCTGCATTTTTCTTTTTTGTTGTGACAATCATTCCATATAAATAACTATTGGTTCTGATATATTTTCTATAGCTTGCATTGTCACTAATCCACTCAGCAATAATATATGATGCACCCTCTAAAGCTGCATCTATATCTTTTACATTTTCATTAATATAAGATTTTGCAAGTATTTCTAAAGAGCCTTCCACTGGAAATGAAAGTATTTTTTTAGCTAATGGCTCTAATCCATTTTTAATTGCTTCTGTTGCTTTCGTTTTCTTCTTTTCTTTATATGGACGATATAAATCTTCTACTTCTACTAATTTGCTTGCATTTAAAATCTGATTTTTAAGTTCTTCTGTAAGTAGCCCTTTCTCATCAATCAAACGAATTACATCTTCTTTTCGTTTTAATAAATTTACTTGATATGTATAAACCTCTGATATTTTTCTAATTTGTTCCTCATCTAAATTTCCCGTTGCTTCTTTTCTATAACGAGCAATAAAAGGAATTGTATTCCCTTCTTCTAATAATTTTAATGTTGCTTCTATTTGTCTTATTTTTACGTTTAATTCTCCAGCTATTTCATTTATAATAAATTCATTCATATATTTTCACCTATATTACGTATTCCTTTCCAATTTGTCTTTCAAGTAAATGAATTGCCATGTCATGATATTCTATTCCTGCACTACTTTTACATAAATTTTTAATTACATAAACATAATATCCACGTTCTAATAAATCAAGTGCAGTTTTATAAATGCTTCTATCTGTATCTAATCCACAAATATAAACATATTTGATTTTATTTTCTTTTAAATAATTTTCTAATTGTTCAGTATACATGGTATAAGCAGTTCTTTCCATGACAACATGTGATCTATTGATTCGTATAGAAGAAATACACTCTTCTTTAGATAGACAAGTATTATTTTTTAATCTCTTACTAAAGATACTATTTTCTTTATTGATAAATGTTCCAAGTACTATCTCATCATAATAAGTCGTACTGATATAATCTTCTATTTTATCTACTAATTCTTTTGTATATTGATTCATAAATGCTTCTTGCATATCTAATACTAATA